>MNXL01000009.1 GCA_001871755.1 Anaerolineae bacterium CG2_30_64_16 | reverse complement strand
GTCAACCCCGCTAACGTGGGCCGGGCGATCGACGCGGTCCTGGCCGAGGTGCAGCGCCTGTCCGATGAGCCGGTCCCTGCGGCCGAGCTGGAGGACAGCAAGCGCTATCTGATCGGATCGTTGCCGCTGCGCCTGGAAACCAACGACGGCGTGGCGAGCACGCTCGTAGACCTGGAGTGGCAGGCCCTGGGCCTGGACTACCTGCTGGACTACGTGGCACGCATCGACGCGCTGACAGCGACCGAGGTGCAGGCTGTCACCGGGAAGTACCTGCGCTGCCCGCACGTGGCGGCCATCGCGGGGCCGTGACAGATTCTAGTACTATAGCAAGTCAGATAAAGATTCGGGGTAACTACTCAGCCGTCATGCCCGAATGCTTCTATCGGGCATCCAGGTTCCCGCTGGCAGCGCCGCTGGATTCCCGCTAAGAGCTTGCGGGAAGGACATCACCACAAAGGCTGAGTAGTAACGATTCGGGATTCACAATCCGGAATAGAGGCTTCAGCCGGTTTTTTTCTGGGTAACGAGGGCAACCGGCTAAGGCCTCGAGTCCAGAAGATTATCTGAACATCTATACAACCGCATCTGTCATGCTGAACGGATGTTAGCGCCGAAGTGCATCGGACGGACGCTGCCAGTGAAGCATCTCTGGCCTGCATGGTGACACGAGATGCTTCGCTGGTCAGTCACCGCACCGGACGTGAGCTGAAGACCCGCTCAGTATAAGCATGACAAGGGGGGAGTCTCCTGCACGGGCGCATCTCGCCACGCGGGACGGAGAACTCAGAATGACAGGCAACGGGTAGTGAGTGTGGAGGAAACAACCATCGTCCATCGTCCATCGTCCGTCGCCTCTCTCGCCGTGGGCGCTGACCTGGTGGAGATCGCCCGCATTGCGGAGATGGTTGAGCGTTACGGCGCGCGTTTTACGGAGCGGGTGTTCACGCCGGGCGAGCTGGCCGATTGTGGGGGCCGGCCGGCCTCGCTGGCCGCGCGGTGGGCGGCGAAGGAAGCTGTAGCCAAGGCGTTGGGTACGGGGATCGGGTCGGTCGGGTTTTGTGACATCGAGGTGACGCGGGACGGCGCCGGCCGGCCGGCTTTGGCGCTGCATGGCGCGGCCGCGGGGCTGGCGCAGGAGTCGGGGCTGCGGCGTTGGGCGGTCAGCCTGGCCCATGACGGTGGGCTGGCGTTGGCGTTTGTGGTCGCGATGGGCTAAAGGTGGTTGGCTCATGTCTGGAACGGGTGCAAGGCGGGCACGGTCAGGAGACCGGCCCGAGCGCCTGTACTGGACATGAACCAGGCGGTGTTGCAGGGAGGAGAGTGCGATGCCGGAAAAGATACTCGTGGTGGAGGACAACGCAGCCATGCGCCTGTCCCTGGTGCGACTGCTGCTGGCGGAGTCGTACCAGGTCGCCGAAGCTGTGGATGGCGAGGACGGTCTGGCGCAGTATGCCAGCTTCACGCCGGACCTGGTGATCATGGACATCAACATGCCGCGCATGAACGGCCTCGAGGCGGTGAAACACCTGCGTGAGTTCTCCGGCGTTCCGATCTTGATCCTGTCGGTGCGCAGCAACGAGATGGATAAGGTCTACGGGCTGGATGTGGGCGCAGACGACTATCTGGCGAAGCCGTTCGGCGCGGAGGAGCTGCTGGCGCGCGTGCGCTCGTTGCTGCGTCGGCGCGTGCACGAAAAGCTGGCGACCAAGCCGGACGTGTTGCGGCTGGGCGGCGGTGAGCTGGTGATCGATCTGTCGCGACAGCAGGCGCTGCTGAACGGCCAGTTGGTGCGTCTGACGCCCATCGAGAGCCGGCTGCTGTTCACCCTGGCCGAACGGCCCGGCGAGTCCTTCACCCATCGCCAACTGCTGAAAGCGGTCTGGCAAGGCGATCCGTCCGGCACGACACAGAACTTGAAGCTCTACATCCTCTACCTGCGGCGCAAGATCGAGCCAGAACCGGAAAAGCCGCAGTATCTGTTGACCGTGCGGGGGGCCGGGTATATGCTGGCTGCATTGTAAGCAATAGTAGTACCTTTGTCTGATTGACCAGGGTCAAGAAACCGCGTATCATAATGGGCAAGTAGACCTGCGCCGGTTTGTAGCGCAAGGTGTGCCGCAAGAGGGTCGTGATAGCGAGCCGCCTGGGTGTGCATCGGCCCGGTGAGTGCGCTCCAGCGTTCAGGCTCGAGCCAAACCTCGCCAGAGTGGCCGGCTTAGGGCAAGCCGTGGACCTTCTGACATATTGTGACTTGAGGAGCGACATGGCAGAGAGAATTCTGGTTGTAGACGATAGCAGGCCTTTCCGACAGTCACTCATGCGTTTCCTGGAGATGGAAGGGTTTGAGGTTGTCGAGGCAGAAGATGGATGCGATGGGCTTGAACAGTATCGGCATGCCCGCCCCGATCTGGTGGTGATGGATGTGAACATGCCGCGGATGGATGGGTTTGAGGCCGTTCGGAAGTTGCGGGAGTTCTCACCGGTGCCGGTTCTGATCCTTTCTGCCCGCAATGCCGAGATGGATCGGGTGCTCGGCCTGACCGCAGGTGCTGATTTCTATCTGGCTAAACCGTTCAGCGCCAGTGAGTTGTTGGCACGCGTGCAGTCTTTGTTGCGGCGTCAGCAGGTCATGCGGGCGCGTCGTGGGGGCGTGGCGTCCAATCCGGCGCTGATGATGGTTGGTTGAGAGTGGTCTAGCCATTGAGTGGACGGTTCTTGCGAGTAGTTGTCTCCTCTGTACGCGCTACGGCCCGATCGCAAGATCGGGCCGCAGCGCGTACAGGAATGCGCCAGGAATCCTGGTCCGAGACCCGAAGGGCTGTCACGTCGCCCTTCGGGTCTTTCGCGGTCAGCGCCTGTCACTCCGTCACTGTGAACACGCCCCCCGCGCCGCGGCCCCACACTTCAGGGAAGTACATCTCGTAGGCCGTGGGCGGCAGGGTCAGGAAGTGACCAGGCAGGCTGGCCCGGATCTGGTAGCGGAACTGGTAGCTGCCCGGGTTGAGCCAGGTGGCGAACAGGGCGACCTTCTCGTCGCGCAGATCTGTGTTGGTGGGTGTCCACCACCAGTCCCACCAGGCGGTCGCCTCCGGCTGGTCGCGTTCCAGTGTCGGGCCTTGGGCGGTTATGCTGGTAGTGCGCAGGCTGGTGTCGATGGCTTCGGCGCCGGCCGGCAACGGGTCTTCGACCACCAGGAAGTGGAGGGCATGCGGCGCCACGATGTTCAGCGTGACATCGATCACGTCCCCGACGCGGGCTTGAGTGATGGTCGGGCAGCGCGGCGCCGGCCTGGCCGAGTCCCCCCCTGGCTGCGGTAGCCCGCAGTCCGCCAGCCGATACTCGCGGCTTACGATCACGCCGCGATTTAGCGGTTGGATCTGCTCGACCGGCAGGTAGGTCTTCAGGTGGGCGGTGTAGTAGAGCTGCCCCTTGCCCGTCTGATCCCCCGACCTGGTGCGCTGGATCCGCAGGCCGTTAGTTTGGTCGATCAACAGCTTTGTGATGTCAGCCTTCAGCCTGATGATATCACCCACGGTGGCGGGCGTGACGGCGCCCTGGCCCAGGACGTCGTTGTTCACGAGGACCTGCCAGTCGTAGTTCCCTTGCAGCTCGCCGGTTGCGACCATCCAGTCGGTGAGCGCCATGATGGCCCAGGCGTTCTCCTGCGTCGTTTCCCAATGGTCCGCCTTGCGCGCGCTCATCAGCCAGCGGACGGTGTTAGGGGCGAGGCCGTGGCTCGGGTCCAGTTTGGCCAGGACGTCCAGCACGATCGAGGTGGTGCGGGTGTCGGTGTTCATGTTCCAGTAGTCCGTCCACCCCTCCTCCCAGTGGGTCGCGGTCGCGCTGACCACGGCCTGGCTGGTGAGGTCGGCCAGCAGCGCCTTGATGCGGTCCGCGCTGGCATCATCGTTGATCAAGCCCAGCGCCAGCGCCAGATAGGCCTTGCTGTACAGGCTCAAGCCCTCGCGCCGCTCGTAGAGCGCGCCGGCCCGGTTCGGCTCCATCTCACCCGCCTCAGCCAGCGCGTAGACCATAAACGCTTGCTGGTTCAACTGCCACGGGGTCAGGTTGGCCGGCGCCTTCAGGTTGCGCTTCAGATAGCGGATGCCCCGTGTGAGCACGGTCTGATCCACGGTGAACCCGGCTTGCTGTGCCTTTGCCAGCCCGAACACCACGTAGGAGCTGATGAACAGGTTGCTGCTGTCCCGCTGCCACCAGCCCCAGCCGCCGTCCACGTGTTGGCGGGCGTAGATGCGTTGCAGCCCCACGCCGACCTGCTGCGGCAGAGCTGTCTCCAGGTCGGGCCGCTCGATGCCCAACGATTTCAGCGCCGCGTAGGTCACCACGTTGGGCAGGAACCGGCTCATGGTCTGCTCGACGCACTCGTAGGGATAGTGTTCGAGATAGGTCAGCCCGCCCGTCATGCCGGCGGCCAGGCTGGATTCCAGGGTGACATCCAACTCACCGCGGGTCGGGTCGGCGTTCGCCGGCAGGCGCACCAATTCCAGGCGAGCCTCGTCCAGGGCGACCTGCCCGCTCGTGCCGGTGACCTCCGGCGTTGTGTAGTGGTACACCGGCAGGGTCATCTCGACCGCGTCTTGCAGGGAGCTGCCGACCGCACTCATCAACACCTTGACCTGCTTCACGTCGGGCAGCACGGTGACCGGCCAGACCGTCTTGTACGTGCTCTCGGCCGGCACGGATACCTGGCTTGTCGCCGGTTCCGGCAGAGCGAGACTGGTGCTACTCAGATCGATAGTGACATCCAGGGCTGTGTCCGTGTTGTTGTGGATCACGGCGGCGATTTCCGCCTGGTCACCGTTGATGAAGAAACGTGGCAGCACCGGGCGCACCAGCAGGTCCTTGGTCGCGATGATGTCGGCTTGCGTCTGTCCCACCAACGTGTCGGCCGTGATCGCGCGGGCATCCATCGTCCAGGTGGTCAGGTTGTCGGGCAGGGTGACCTCGACCGTCGCCTTGCCGTCTGCGCCGGTGGTTACGACCGCGTTCCAGTACGCGATATCGGGGAACTCCCGGCGCACGCTCAGCCCGCCCGGCCCCATGTCGCCGCCGCCACCGCCACCCTTGGCGCCTTGAGTCAGTTGGGCCACGATCCGATCCACGTTGACCACCAGGGTGCTGGCTGTGCGCACACCCAGGGCGCGCTGGCTGTAGAAGCGGTCCATCAGCGCCCCGGCGTTGTCGCCGGCCAGGGTCAGGATAGCCTTGTCCACCAGCGCCAGCGACACTTCGGCCTGCACCGGCTTGCCTGCGGCATCCAGAGTTTGCACCTCCCACGTCACCCTGTCGCGTGGCCCGACCTTGGCCTGGTCCGGCTTCAGGTTGACCTGCAACTGCTTATCCGCCACCGACACCTTGAGTTGCACCAGGCCCATCTTGAACGAGGGCGCGGGACTGGCCCCCGCTGCCGCGCGGGGGCCGGTTTCATCCATCCCCTTGACCAGCATGAGCGAGACGAAGATGTTCGGGGCGTGCTCCACCTTGATCGGGATGCGCAAGACCTCGCTGTTGCCCTGGAGCTCGATCACCTGGTGGCTCAGGATGCCGCTGCGTTCGATCGTGAGCAGCGCCTTGACCGCGCCCTGATACGGGCTGGCTACCAGGATCTCCGCCGTATCCCCGACCGTGTACTCGTCCCGATCGGCGACCAGCTCGATGCGATCGTTGTTCTCCTGGCGCCAACTCACGTATTCGCGACCGCTGACCCAGATGAAGGCTGCGCTGCGGATGGTGTGTCCGCTGCGATCCCGGCCGGTGGCTTCGATCTTGTATTCACCGCCGCTCGTTGGCGTCCAGGCAAGCACCGCCTGGCCAGCTTGCCCTGAACCGTGTCCTGAGTTTGTCGAAGGGCTTGTCGAAGGGTCAGTGGTCACGGTGTCGGTGAAGACCGGCGTCTTTTCGACCTTGGTCGTCCAGTAGAAACGGCCGTTGTCGGCCTGTTCGCGCACGCTGTACCATTGGACCCGATTCACGACCAGCGTGACGTCCGTCTGCGGCACGGGCTGGCTCTGCGGGTCCACGGTGATGACGTCCACCAGGCTCTTCTCGCCGACCGTCGCCACGTAGCGCTGCGGGCTCAGGCCGATGTAGAAGGCGCCCTTGTGCACCACCGCGCTGGCCTGGGTGGAGACCACCTGGTTGTTGACGTCCATGATGGTGATGTCAAAACTGAAGCGTTGGCTCTGTGGGAACTTGCTGATGTCGGCCGGCGCGCTGAAGGTGAAACGGCCTTGATCATCGGTGACCCCTTCGCCCTGGCTCAGCGGCTCGCCGAAACGCCGGGTTTGGGATTCGTACCAGTCCCAGTCGCTGAAGCTGTAGTTCCCCTTGCCCTGATAGCTGAAGAAGTAGTCGTCGCTGAGCAGCGTCCAACTGACCTTGCCGTTCTTGACCGGGCCACCGAAGAAATACCGGGCATCCACGGTGACGTCGATCTGTTCGCCCTGGATGTATTCCGGCCTGGCGGTCGTCGCGCTGAGCTCGTACTCCGGCTTGCGATATTCGGCCACCTGGAAGCCCACACCGTAGCGCGCCTCTTCGCTCAACTGCACCGAGATGTAGTAGTAGCCGAGGCTGGCGGCCGGCCCCAGGACGAGTTCACCATTCACACTGCCCAACGGGCTGAGGGTCAGCGCTTCGTTCAGCAGCTCGTTGCCCTGATCGTCATCGATCGTGACCGTGACCGGCTGGCTCACCGCGGGCAGACTGTAGAGGGCGTCATGGTCGCTGCGGATCAGCGCCTTCCAGTAGACGGTCTGGCCTGGCCGGTAGATGGGCCGATCGGTGTACACGTAACTCACATACGGCTCCGCCATCGCGCCGCCCGGCACGTCGAAGTCCCACGGGTTGATGCCGTCCTCCCAGTTGCTGGAGACGACGCCGAAGCTGCCCGCCTCAGTGGTCGCCAGGGCCAGCAGCGGGTCCCAAATCTGGCGCGGCTGCTCGAAGGTCACTCGCGCCACCCCATCCTGATCGGTGACAGCCTCCAGATCCAGGTCGGCGCCGTTGGTGAAGCGCACAGTGACATCTGACACGGGTTGCCCGCTCTGGAGGTCGGTGACCCAGGCCAACGCTTCGTACTCCGCGCTCTTGAGGGTCACGTTCAGATCGGTGCGGGCCAGCAATTGCCGGTAAGAATCGTACGGCCGGCTGTCGATCCCTTTGCCCGTCAGTTGCAGGAAGTACATGCCCGGGCCCACCGGCTGGCCGTCCTCGCCGACCAATCGCTCTCGCAGAAGGGCGGTTTGGTTGATCTTGGCATCGGTCGGCACGGTCCACGTGTGGAGCAGGTTGGCCATGGCGAGCCGGTACCTGTCCCAAGCCTGCCAGGAATCCCGGCCGGTCAACGCGATAAAGTCCTCGCCGGGGGTCTGGTACAGGTTGAAGGTGATCTCCGGGACGTTGCGGTAGGTGACGATCGCCTCGGTGACCGTATAGGCGTTGTAGGTGCCCACGCGGCCCGGGCCGCTCAGTTCCAGCAGCGGGTCATAGTCCCGCGTGGTGAAGTGGATGGCGACATCTTCGCCCAGCAGGTTGCCGTATGGATCGGCGACCTTGCCCGACAGGGTGACGGTGTAGGCCGTGGACGGCAGCTTCGTGAACGAGACGTACAGGTTGTTGTCCCACTCGTTGTAACTCGTATAGACCCGGGTCGGTTTGGGCAGAATCGTCACTGTACCGGTGACGAAGCTGGCCGGATCCATCGGGCTGGCGAAGTAGAAGGCTGTGCCGCCGGACGGGTCGGCTCGCTGGGCGCCCTCGCGCGGATCGGTCCGGGCGACCCTGGGCAGTGAAACGGTGGTGAAGCGCAGCGTGGAGGCGTCTCGCAGCGTGCCCTGGCCGGTGGCAGGTCGGGCGGTCCCCGTGATCGTGGCTGTGTAGCGGATCCCGAAAGCCAGCGTGCGCGTCGGTTTGAAGCCGAGCTCCGTACCGTTGTTGGCCCAGGTAAACGCGCCCAGCACGGGATTCTTCTTGACGTCTACCAGACTGAAGGCGGCCTCGGTCGACTGGCGGTCCATCGGCATGGAGAAAGTGACCGTGATCGGGCTTTCCACCCTGACGTTTTGCGTGTTCTCGGGCTGCCAGGACAGCACCACCGGGTCAGCCGTGCGGAACGTGAAGCTGTAGTCGTCGGCCAGCAGACCGCCGGTGGTATCGGCCAGGCCGGCCATCACGGTCACCGTGTAGACGGTGGACGCGGCCAACCCGCTCGTCGGGGTGAGCGGGAGCCATTGATAGATGCCGGTGTTGAGCCATTGGCCCGCGCCGGCCACCTCCGGTGTGATGACGAACGGCGCCGGCAGTTCGGCCTGTCCTGCCACGTCGGTGAGCGGCGCCACGGGCCGGTTGAACGCCACCGTGATGGGGCTATCTAGGGCCACACCGTCGGCGCCGTTCGCCGGCTGCGTATTGGTTACTTCCAGGAAACCCGCGGTGGCGAACTTGAACGCGACCGGTTGGGCCAGCTTCAGGCCGGCTGCGCTGGTGGCGCTGCTGGCCAGGGTCACCTGGTATTCAGCGCCCCGTTTCAGCCGCTCGGTGGGCGAGAAGGTCAACCGGTTGCCTTCCACCTTCACCTCGCCGGGCACTTGCGGCTCGATGCTGAAGGCCGAGCTGGTGCTGGCCGGGTCCATCGGCTGGTCGAACGTGACCATCACCGGGGCGGAAAGCACCTGCTCTTCGCCGCGGTCCGGCGTGACGCTGACCACGATGGGGGGCAGCGGCTCGCGGGTGGGCGTGGGCGCGGGTTGGCTGGCCGGTGGATTGGCCGGTTGGCCGGCTGGCTGGCTGGTCGATGGCGCGGTTGAGGGTTCGGCCCCGCTGGGTGTGACCGGCTCGGGCGTCGAGCGTTGGCACGCGCTGAGCATCGGTGTCAGCAGCATGATGAGGACAAAAAACCAGGTGATGAATCGGTTGGTGTGCATCGGAACCTCCAGGGTGTGACGAGAAATGAGAGATGAGTAATGAGTGATGCAGTATCTTCTCAAAAAGGCGGGGACAAATCTGCTCAAGCCGAGTCCGTGACTCGGCGGGCGAGCGGCGGATCACGGATCCGCCTTGAGCTGCCCCGGACTATTG
>MNXL01000227.1 GCA_001871755.1 Anaerolineae bacterium CG2_30_64_16 | reverse complement strand
TTTCCGGTTTGCACCCTTGCACCCGGCCGAGTTACTTCGACGCGGCTTACTACGAGAACGCCGCCGAGAGCCTGGTGGCCGGACACGGCCTGACCGACCAGGTGATCTGGAACTACCTGGACGATCCCGACGGCCTGCCGCGGCCGAGCCACCTCTACTGGCCGCCGCTCAACACCTGGCTGGCCGCCCTGGGCCTGTTGGTCAACGGCTGGCGGGGGGTACAGGCGATTTTTATCGCCCTGAGCGCGCTGCTCGTGCCGCTGGCGGCCTCCCTGGCCTGGTCGCTATGGCGGCGACGCGACTATGCTCTTGTCGCCGGGCTGCTGGCGCTTTTCAGCGGTCACTACACCGGCTACTGGGGCAGCGCGCCCGATAGCTTCGGTCCCTTTGCCCTGATCATCGCCGGGGCGATCCTGGCTGCGGTCCGAGGCTGGTGGCTGCCGGCGGGGCTCTGCACTGGCCTGGCGGCGCTGACGCGCGCCGACGGGCTGCTGATCGCGCTGGTGCTCGGCGCCGCAGCTCTCTGGCAGCGAAACTGGCGCGGGACGATCACCTTGAGCGCCGGTTGCTTGCTCGTGCTGGCTCCCTGGTGGCCGGCACGCCTTTCCCAGGGGGCGGACTGAAGACCCTCTGGCTGCGCGACTACGAGGAGTTGTTCTACCTGGGCCAGGAGTTGAGCCTGCGCCGCTACCTGGCCTGGGGACTCGGCCCGATCCTGGCCTCCAAGTTCCAGGCAGCCTGGTATAACCTGTAGGTGATGCTGGGACCGTGGCCTTACCTGGCGCCCCTGGCCGTGCTCGGCGCCTGGCAAGTCTGGCACGATCGGCGGCTTAGGATCGGGCTGGCGTATGGCCTGGCGCTGTGGCTGGCGCTGACGCTGGGCTTCACGTTTCCAGCCCAACACGGCTCCACCTTCCACTCGGCCAGTGCGCTGGTGGTCTGGCAGGCGGCCTGCATACCCGCTGGCATCGCGGTTGTGATGCGCTGGCTGGCCCGGCGTTGGCCGCGCTGGGATGCGAAGCGCTTCACGCGCCTCTTCCTCATCCGACTGACCGCACTGGCCGTTGTCGTCAGCCTGATCCAGTACGGTCTGATCTGGCTGCGTGTTATCCGGCCGGAGTTGACGACGGCCCGCTGGGTCAACCACGGCCAGGACGCCTACCAGATCGTAAGTCGGTGGCTGACCGAGTAAGGTATCTCAGTTGCTGAGCCGATCCTGGTGCGCGATCCACCGTCGTTCTACCGCGCCACCGGTCGCCGGGCGGTTGTGCTGGCGCGCGACCTGGCCTTCCTGGTTCCAACCGCCGATCGCTATGGCGTGCCCTGTGCCATCCTGGAGGACGCCGGCATCGAGCGCCTGCGCGCGGCCCAGACCGAGGGAGGCCTGACAGAATGGCAGGAAGTCATGCCCTCCAGCGATCGCTTAAGCGCAGCCCTGTTCTGTCGGGAAGGAGCGCCATGATCGCCGAACTGCTCGCCGATCCGCTGCTGCGCCACGTGCTGGTGACGCTCTGGCTGTTGCCCTGCGCCATCCAGGACTGGCGGACGCGGCACGTCTCCAACTGGCTGACAGTGCCGCTCTTCATCATCGCCTGGCCGGTCGCGATCCTGACCGGTCACCTGGCCCTGACTTTCGCCGTCTTCGTGGGCGTCTACGTCGCCACGAAGGTAGAAAGGCGCACGGGCGCGGCGGACGCCAAGCTCATGGTCGGATTGGCCGCCTTTGCGCCGCTGGCGCTGGGGATCGGCACGGTCTTGGAAATAGTGGTCTTCACCGCTCTACGGGTGCGCGGCCGGCGCGATGCTGCTATCCCGGGCGCACTGTGGCTCTTTGTCGGCTGCGTGCTCAGTATTGCTCTGTGCATCTCCAATCGATCATGCTCCATTCTGTGAGTGCAGCTGTCTCGATATTGCTCCGTTACCCGCACGCTTGGTAGGGCGACCTAACGTGTTCCGCATGACCTGCACACCGGCCTG
Source organism: Anaerolineae bacterium CG2_30_64_16 (assembly GCA_001871755.1). Taxonomy (GTDB): domain Bacteria; phylum Chloroflexota; class Anaerolineae; order CG2-30-64-16; family CG2-30-64-16; genus CG2-30-64-16. Next base: position 7,147 of record MNXL01000227.1, on the reverse strand, counting down.
CGCACCTCCCGAGCCGAGACTACCTCACACGGCCGGTTTGTCAGGTTGATGCGCTTGGCAGGGCCACGGGCCGCAGGTCATCCTGCCACAATCAGGTAGGCGGCTACGATCGCAAGGAGCACAAGCACGTAGCGCTCAAAGCCTGCTGGTGACGCACGCTTGATGTAGCGGTTCGCGACCCAGGTGCCGGCAATCATTGCGATGCCGAGCGAACCGCCGAGGAGCCAGAAGTCACGGTCGAGGCTGAGCATCTTTCCATAGACGACTGTCTTGACCGCGTGCATGGCAAGTGCGGTCGAAGCTTCACTGGCCACGTAGGCAACCGGCGGTAGCCCGAGCGAAAGGAAGACCGCTGCGCCGAGAGGCCCAGCGCTGCCGACGAGGCCGGAGAGCAGGCCCGTCATGCCGCCGCCCGCGATAAGCAGCCGCGTGGAGGGCTTGAAGTCAAGGATGCGGAAGTACTTGAGCGCGGCGAAGGCGAGGACGGCGACACCGATGCCGCGCGTGACAATCCCGGCGGGCAGGCTCACGAAGGAGAGTGCGCCGACCATGCTCAGCGGGATGGCGCCGAGCAAAAACAGGCCGACCGGCTTCCACTTGATCTGCGAGAAGCCGAATCCGGCACGGGAGAGATTGCCGATGAGTTGGGCAACTGTAAGCAACGGAACGGCCTCGCGGGCGCCAACCACTGCGGTAAGTAGCGGCAACAGCAATAGCGCACCGCCGAAACCGGCAGAACCGGAGATGGCGGCTGCGACGAACGCACCGATGAAGAGAAGTGCGATTTCCATTCAAGTTCCTCGTGTTGGCCCTAACCTGGCGTTCGGCCCCAAAATCAGAGACTGGTATCTTGGCGTTTATCCCATCGAGCAAGCCTGGATCATCTTCCAGCCGCTTTGTTCTCTCCGGGGACAGGAAGCTGGTTGTCACACGCGGCCATTGCGGTCCGGCGCACCATCAAGGGTTGGGACTCATCTTGCGCCACTTGCTGCAGGATCTCGCAGGCGTGGTCCCCGCCGATGGCGTCCAGCGCGTGAGCGGCTTCGCCCTTGACGTAGGGATCGGCCGGCCCGGCAAGAACGGCCGCCAATGCCGCAACTGCGCTCGGGTCGCGCAGCAAGCCGAGGACATAGGCGGCCCGCCGCTGCGTGAACGGCTCCGGATGGCGCAGCGCCGCGATGAGCTTTGCCACGTAGCTGCCGGAGTCTGCCAGGCGCGCCCGGCAGCCTGGGCAGACCTGAGCCGCGGCGTCAACCTCGGCCCAGCAGTGTGGGCAGTAGGTGGTCACGGCGCCGGATCATCCCGCTGCAGCGCAGCCAGCGACAGAGCCAGTTGGGCCAACGCATCCACGTCGGCGTCCAGGAGCTCCGCCAGTCGCGGGTCAACCTCGCCATAGCGCCGCAGCTTGTCGGCGCGCGTATCGCACAGGTTGGCCCAGTCGGCGCTCATCTGCGCGGCAATGGTCGCCCCCAGATTGTCCTCAGCGACCGGCAAGTCGAACCGTTCGGTCAGGACGGCGATCCGCGCCAGGGCCGCGGCGATCTTGGCCCGCGCCGCCGCGCGGCGCTTGGGGGCCAGATTCAGGCTGCGCTGGTAGAGGATGCCGTGCTCCTCTTCGCCTTGCAGCCAGGCGTCGGCCTGCCGCAGGTGCCCCTCCAAAGCGCGCAGCCCCAAGGTCAGCGAGTTGCGCTGCGCGAAGTTCAGCAGACCGGCGCGCTTCACAACCAATTCAGCATCCATGCATATAACCCCATGAACAGCGCCAGCAACACGGCCACGCGGAGCAGCGTCAGGAACCTGACCCACCACCTGAGTCTCCTCGCGCTGCGGATCAGCACCAGCAGATCGGCCACATCGTTGATCAGGACCTTCGATACCCTCCGGGCGAGCGGGGAGCTGTGCTCCACGAAGGAGATCCCCACATCCGCGGCGCGCAGTGCGATGACGTCGTTGGCCCCGTCGCCCACCATGGCGACCGTGTGATGGCTCTGCTGAAAAAGCCGGACCAGGACGCCCTTCTGCGACGGCAACAGGCGCGCAAAGATTGACACATAGGCCGACTGCCAGGCGATGTCTGCGAACCCCATGCGCGCGAGATGCTTCCCCGTCAGGAGATACTCCGGGTGCGCATCCAGCCTGGTTTTGCGGCCGACGCCGGTGGCGGTCTCCGGCCGGTCGCCGGTCAGCATGATCGTCCTGACCCCCGCCCGCTGCAGCGCTGCCACGGCCTCGGGCACGCCCGGCCGCAAGGGGTTCTCCAGCTCGATCAAGCCCAGGAAGGCATAGTGCGCAGCGGGCGCTTCCGGGGCGTCGGGGCTGTACGTAAGCGCGATGGCGATATCCCCCGCTTCCGTGATCGCCTCGACCCTGGTTCTGAAGAAACGGTGGAAGTGGAAATCCGTTTCTTTCCTGTCGCCCGCTGCGGTCAGATAGCCCCGGCACATCCTCGAGATGACCTCAGGATCGCCCTTGGCGAAATACAGCTTCCGATCACCCTGTTCAAATCCGGCGGCCATGTACCTGGCTTCCGAGTCAAAGGGCTGGTCGTAGATCCTGCGATACTGCCGCGCGACCTCATCGATGGCGTGGCCGTTCTGCGCGGCGAAGGCGATCAGCGCCTGATCAATGGGATTCGCCTGGTCCACCTTCTCAAGATAGACCACGTCGTTGCACAGCGCGCAAGCAACGCCTGTCAGGGCGGCGACCCCGTCAGCTGACGCGAACCAGGCCATGTCCGGCGTGGCATCCGCGAAATGGACATGCTTCACTGCGATCTCGCGGCTCGTCAGGACGCCGGTCTTGTCGAGACACGCGATGTCGAGATCGCCGATGACGTCTAGCGCCGTGATGTCGTGGATGCGGATGTTCCGGCGCTCCAGGCGCCTGGCCGCGGCCGCAGCGAGCAGTTGTTTGAATAGCGCGCCGTTCTGCAGCAAGACGACCAGAGCAGCCACCAGCAGGACCAACGAGCCGACCAGGGCGGGCTGACCAGCCTGGCGCCAGGCAACCACACAGGGCGGCAGCAGGAGCAGGGGCAGGAGCAGGTATCTGCCCTTGATCAAGATCGGCGGTTTCCGCCCGGCGCGTTCCCAGGGTTGTTTCAGGATCTCGGCGTACTCGGTCTCCTCCCTGGTGGCGACCACCAGCCCCTTGCCGCGGCCCCGAGTGACCCGGCTGCCGCGGTAGATGAAGACATCTTCTGCGCCGACCTGCTTCGCGGCCGGGACGATCTCGCCGGTTAGCTCCCATTCGTCGACTTCCAGGCCGCTCGCTTCCAGGAGCTTGAGGTCCGCCGGCACAAGATCGCCTGCCTGCAACAGCAGCACATCCCCGTTGCGCAACTCATCCTCCGGGATGTTGGTGATCTTGTCAGCCTTCAGCACCGCTACGACATTGCCTTCCATGAGGCAACTCTCCACCTGAAAGAACTCTACTCGTTGTTCTCGTTTGTATCTTCCCACGCGCCGTCGTGCGCGCGTCAATGTGCCACCCACGTCGCAGTCACCTCCGTGGTGACCTCCAGATCGCGTGTGGCCCTGGCCCCCTGAACCAACATTTCGATGCTGACCAGGCGACCCAACGGCGCGGGTGCGCTGCATATGCCCGTCACGGCGTGGCGCGGGATGAAGGTGAACATCCAGCCGCAGGAGCGGGACCTGCCCGGCGCGCGTACTCTTCGATCAGGCTGACGTGGCGATCGGTGAGCGCCAGGAGGGGGGCGGCGGGCACGCGCGGTGCGCTTCCAGCTGCAGCCCTGCCAGGCTGCAGCATAGGCTTCCTACAAGCCCTTCATGGCGAAACGCTCGCCGAAGATCCCGACGGCGCGCTCGATCTCCCGCTTGGCCGCCGCGGCGCCTTCCCAGCCGATGGGCTTGCCGCGCACGCCTTCCAGGTCTTTGTATACTTCGAAGAAATGAGCCGCCTCCCTCAGGAAATGCGGGGGGACGTCCCCCAGGTCGCGGTAGTCGGCGAACAGCGGATCGGTCGCCGGCACAGCCAGCACCTTATCGTATAGTGCAGCGATGAGAAGAGGACGCGATTGAGCACAATGACGCCGCTCTCGATGTTGTATTCCAGCTTGTTGCGCGCGCCCTTGGGGATCTCCACGATCGCGGAGACGATCTCCGGGCAGTCTGGGCCGGTACGCAGTTCGCGCCACAGGTTGTTCATGGTCTCCTCACCGGCTGTCAGATGGCTCAGCGTTGCCGAATATCCTGTCATACACGTCATCGCCGTAACTCATCTGGGAGGGTTCGCCCTCGATGATCCTGAAGGTGCGCTCTCCGTCGGCGCGCCGCTCGGCCACCAGGAAGACGGCGTTAACCAGGCCTCTGTCATACAAGCCGCGCGCCAGGGTGTACAGGTGCGTGACGAAGAAGACCTTGATCCGCTTTGCGACCAATGCGCTGACGATCTGCCTGGCGATCTCCGAGCCTTCCCGCTCATTGGTCGCGGCAAACGATTCGTTGAAGAGCAGCAGCGCGTTTGGCGTCATGTGATCTACGATCTCGCTCATCCGGCCGAGCTCTTCGTCCAGTTTGCCGCTGGTCATGGTGACGTCTTCCTCGCGGCGGTAATGCGTGAAGAGGGCGTCGCACATGTTGGCGCAGAAAGATTCCGCCGGCACGAACATGCCGCACTGCATCATCAGTTGGGCCAGGCCGATGCTTCTCAAGAAGGTGGATTTGCCCCCCTGGTTGGCGCCCGTGATGACCGCAAGGTCTACATCCTCGGCGGCCAACGCGCTGCCCACCACCTTCTGACCCAGCGTCAGGAATAGACAGACGTCATACAGCCCTGCGAACACATGTCTCCGCTCAGCGGGCGCTGCTGGCAGCGGGAAGCAGACCGGCTCGCCTTGCGCGACAAGCTGCCCGTGCAGGTTCAGGCACCCGATGTAGAAGGCCAGCTCGGTCCGCAGCAGCGTGAAGAAGCTGAGGATGTGGTCGGCGGACTGGGCGAGCGCGTTGGCCACCACGTTGATCCCCTGGTCGCGCAGATCTGAGAGCGCCCGGGCGCCGCTTTCATCGCGATCCGCGATGGTGAAGCTGTAGACGGGCGGCCGGGACGCGAAGGCCTGTCTGAGCCAGTGCTGTTTTCTGGCCTTGGGCTTGCGCAGCGCGTAACTGGCGCCCTTCAGGCCCTGTCCCAGCTCGGCGCTGATCAGCGCCCCGCCGCGGAACTTCAGCTCCTTGAGATGGTCTTGGACGACGGTGAAATACGCGTCGCTCAACTCACGGTCGAGCATCGTGAAGAAGGCTCTGAAGCCCTCTGACGCAAACTCAGAGGCATGCCGATCGGCGATGGTTCTCAACCGCTTCAGCATCCCTACGAACACCTGCAGCACTTCGATCGCCCGATTGAGGATCGCGTCAGGATGTTTGCTGAAATAGCTGTAGAAGTAGGCCTTCTTCTCGCCTTCGATGGCCTCAACCGCCAGCGCGTAGAGATCCCTGATGATGGTGGCGTTGCCCAGGCAGTCCCTGAGCACATCCTGGCGGTACAGCACGACGCCCAGATCGTCGTCGACGCCGGACAGCACCGCCACCCGGACCACCTCCCGCAGGAACTTGTCCCCGAGCGCCATGGCGTCGAACAAGGTGTCCAGCGCCAGATCTTGCGTCAGCGCCTGGGCGTTCCAGGGCAGCGCCCGCTTGAGATCGAAGTCACGCTCGCGATACATGAGAAACGCTTTCATGAGTCCAGACGCTCCGCAAGCTGGTGAAAGGTCAGCCGGTGCTTCTCGGCGATGGAGAGCGCGTAGGAGAGGCCATCCGGCGGCCTTCTGAGGATCTTGAAGGTGCGTACCGTCGGGTCGTCGGGGGCCACCGTGCTGACCATGCTGACGGTCTTCTCGCTCATGGCCGCTAGCTCATCCAGGAACGTCACACAGACGCACAGCAAATCCAGATCGATGATCTTGCCCATCACCTTCTTGCCCAGCGATATGGCGTCTTGTAGCGTCGTAGATGTCAGAATCTCGTTCATGATGACGACGCTGCATGGGGTGGCCTGGTCCAGGATATCATGGATCCTGACCAGATCATCCTCGAGTTTTCCGCGCAGGTTCTGCAAGTCCTCGGCCTGCTCGAAGTGCGTCAAGAGCCGGTCGCACAGGTAGAGCTGGGCTTCCCGGCCGGGGACGGGACAGCCGAGGCTGGCCAGATAGTGCAGCTGCCCGAAGGTGCGCGCAAAAGTTGTCTTGCCGCCCTGGTTCGGCCCGGAGACGACGATGATGCGCTCCCGGTCGCGCAGATGGAAGTCGTTGCAGACGATGGGCGAGTTCTCGAGGATCAGCTTGCGGGCCAGGGCCAGGTCGTAACCCTCGTAGTCATAGACCTCCTTGCTCTCGTCGGCGATGCGCGGATAGCTGAACTTCAATCCCGCGCGCCTGAACGAGGCGACGTACTCCAGGTAGGCGACGTAGAACTGCACCTCGCGATCAAAGGTCCCGATCGTCTCGTCCAGATAGCCGTGGCTTCGAGCGCAGTAGTCGTCCAGGTGCGCGAAGAGGTCGGTGTGCAGGCGGGCCACCAGGTCCAACACCTGCGCTTCGACGTGATTCATGTCCGGACCCGTGAGGAGCCTCACGGTGTAGTCCTTCACCGCGCCCTGCTTGAACCGCTCGAAGGTCCTTTCCACGTCGACGCTGTAGTCGCGTTCCGACGCGTAGCGGCGCACCTTGACGGTGTTGCCCTTGATCAGGAAGCAGTACCTCACCGCGGCCAGGTCTGCTCTGAGCTCCTCCGTTTCCGCCACGAGCGCCACGAAACGGTCGGAAGCGACGTAGTCCACCACGTACGCGCGGAAGGCCAAAAGGCCGCGCGATCTCAGGTCGGCGCGCGTCAGGTCAGCGGCCAGACGATTGACTGCGTCGCAGTAGATTCCGACCGCATCCAGGAACCAGCTTTCTTTCTGGTACCTGTAGTACAGCTTGTCCACCTGGGCGAGATGTTCGCGCATGGCGCGCATCTTTGCCCCGAACGCCGTGATGCTCTCAAACAGGGTCCGGTCTTCGAGATCGCGCAGCACTTCGTGGCGGTACTGGATCGCGTCGGCGTTGCGCAAGGGCGCGTAGTAGAACGGCTTCAGGTTGTACTCCTGCTTGCCGATCGTGATGGCCGCAACGACCTGGTCGAGATTCAAG
>MNXL01000378.1 GCA_001871755.1 Anaerolineae bacterium CG2_30_64_16 | reverse complement strand
GATCGAGGGGTTGTAGCCCGCCAGTACGCTGTACGCATCGCTCACCCGCACCTGGTACGTGCCGCCGGCCAGATGCACGAACGCATAGTCGCCACTGGCGCCCGTCGTCGTGGTCGCGATCACCGCACCCGCGGCATCCAACAGCTCCACGGTCACGCCCGGTTGCCCGAAATCCCCTTCCAGCACGTCGAACAGACCGTTGTCGCTCGGCTCCACCCACACCTGGTTCCCGATCACCCCCACGTCGGGCCGGTCCACCGGGTAGTACCCGAAGTCCGCAGTCCGGTTGCTGTCCCCGGGGTTGACCAGATACACCGCGTACGGGTCCGCCTGGTTGTTATTGTTCACGCCCGTCGCACCTAACGGCGACTTGACGTAGTCGGTCAGCACCGCATTCGTGTCGCTCACGTGCACCAGGTAGCGCCCGGCCGGCACCCCCGTGAACAGGTAATTCCCGCCCTGCGCATCCAGGCTCCCCACCGTCGTCACCGTCGCAATGATCGGCTCACCCGCATCCCAGACACCGTAGTTCCCGGTCTCCCGGATCAGGTCCACGCTCACGCCCGCCAACGCCGTGTTGGCCCCGTCGAAGATCCCGTTCTTGTCCCCATCCAGGAACACCAGGTCCCCCACTACCCCCAACACCGGCTGCTGATCGTCGTCGTTGTACCCGAAGTCCGCGTCCAGATATTGGTCACCCGCCAGCACGATCACCGGCCCGTGCGGCGCCGGCGTCGTCGCACTCAACCCCGCCGGCGGGTTCGTCGGCGCCACCAGGTAGCTGCCGGCCGGCGCCTCCACCAGGTAGCGCCCGTTGCTGTCGGTCGTCGCACATGCCTGCTGTACGCCACCTGCATCGGTCGCACACACCTCGATCTCAGGGATCCCCGGCTCGCTCGGCTGTTGGATGCCATCCCCGTTGTCGTCGTACCACACCGTGTCCCCGATGATCGCCTTGCCTGTGGCTGGCGTCTTCACATAGCCGAAGTCCGCATCCTTGTACACCTGTCCCGCACTCAGCACGATCGTGCCCGTTGGGTCGGGCTGGCTCTGCGGACCCAGAGTGTGGGCCATGCCGTTCAGCGGCCCGTTCGGGTCGGCCGCATCGGTCACGTTCACGACGTAGTTGCCCGGCTGCAACCCGCTGAACAGATAACCGCCGTCCGCATCGGTCACGGTCGACGCCACCCACGCGGCATCCCGGTACAGGTCCAGCTTCACGTTCGGGATCCCCGGCTCACCCACGTCCTGGATGCCATCCCCGTCCGCATCGTACCACACGAAGTCCCCGATCGCGCCCAACAACGGTTTGATCCGGCTGCACGCGTCATCCTGGACCTCCGGCATACTCCCAAGCTCATCGATGGCGCCATTCACGACAGCAAGGTCGGCGGTCCCGCCCTCGCACTGCGACCGATAGCCGAAATCTGCGTCGTTGTAGACCGACTGATCGGTCGGCAGGGTCACATCAAGCGGCTCGGTCGTCGTCTTGGCGTAGCCCGCGGGCAGGGTGGTATCGTCCACATCCACGCAGTAGGCGCCGGCCGGCAGATTGTCGAAGTGGTAGCCGCCATTTCCCGAGGTCACCGCTACGCCGAACAGGTTGCCCGGCGCCGCGCAGGTGCCCTGATACAGCTTGACGGTCACGCCGTCGATGCCGGGATCGTTGACATCGTTGTCGGGCAGGCCGTCGCCGTTTAGATCATAGAAGACCCGATCGCCGATGAAACCTGTTCCCAGCGGGAAGTCGCTCAGTGGTGTGTTGTCATCCTCATACACGTTCTGCGTCGGCCAATACGTCCACGTTTGATAGGCATCACCTGCCTGGCTGTTGGTATACTTGTCGTGGTGGTGGAAATTCGCGTTATCTTGCAGGCCCTTTTCGGCCCAAGCGCGCCACTTGATGTCAGTGGGATTACCGAGCATCGACTTCTTCACCGCCAGGTACACCCACGTATCGTCGGCGCTGGGGCTCATGGCCCACAAGCCGTCCGGCACTGGCCCGCCGCCTTGATCGCTGACCAGGCTTTCATAGCCGCTACCGCTCCAGCCAGCGTCCGGCTGCAGGCAGGTCGCACCACCCACATCGCTGTCGGTGTCGTAGTAAGCTATCACGCCATCCTGCCCCCAGGTGTTGTAGCCGACCTTGTCGCGGATATTGACGGTCGGTGACGTGGTCGCCAGCAACCAGTCTGTACAACCAGCACCGTCCGTCTGCAACTCGATGGCGTACATGGCGTCCAGGGTGTTGTTTGAGCTGGCACGCAGCCCGAACAGATCGATCTTGAAGTAATACCACGTGCTATCTTCCCCGGCCTCAGCCTGGACGATGTCCACATCCGGGAAGAAGTGGTTGTGATCCGAATTGTTGTACGGTCGCTCGTATAGATCCTGGAACCAACTGTCGCAACCAGCATCTGGCTCGTTGCCGTACACCCCCTCCTGGAAGTGATCCCCGGTCACGCAATCACCGATCACTTGCGAAAACACAGGGGTTCCCGGTACTGCGCTCGGCAAGAAACCCGCGGGCTCCGCTTGCGACCCTGCGGCCGCGGCCAGGAGCGTGGTGCCCGTGGTCGCCTGGTCAGCCCGGAAACGGACTTCGACATCGAAGACCTGGCCCGGCGCCAGGCTATAACCGAAGCTGGTCACCAGGTCGCCCCACTCGACGACGCCGTCGTCAACCGTGTTGTCTGAAGCCGGTGTCGCGCCCAGATAGTCGAGCACGCCCTGATCATAGTAGTCCTTCAGAGGCAGATAGTTGACCGTGGTCGTGCCGGTGTTGGTGATGCGGATGGTGTAGCGGATCTCCTGACCGACGTATGCCGGATCGTCGCTGGTTACCACCTTGCTGATCGCCAACTCGGAGAACGCCTCCGTGTAGCCGAAGTCGGCGTCCAGGTAACGTTCGCCCTCGCCCAGGTTGATGATGGGCGTGGGATCGTTGTAGGTGGTGATCACATACCCGGCCGGCACGGTGGCGTCCACCACATCCACGAAGTAGTCGTTGGGGGTCAGGTCCTGGAACAGGTACTTGCCGCCAGCGCTGGTGGTTCTCGTGCCGACCACCGTGTCCGTACCAGCATCGAAGACGCCGTCGCCGTTGTCCTGATACAGCTTCACCTGGACACCGTCGATGCCCGGCTCACCCGCGTCCTGCACACCGTCATGATCCAGGTCATGCCAGACGAAGTCGCCGATCTCGCCAGGGCACACGCCGGGTTCGGCGTAGATGGTGTTCGTGCCGAGCTTGCTGGGCGAGGCGTGGATATAGGGAATCTCGATAGACCCAAGACCGCTGGCGCCAAAGGCCGCCTTGTCGATCTTGACCTCGTAGATAGTATCGAAGATCCAGTCGGGATAGGTTGGATTAGATGTGTAGAACTCATCAGTGGCCGGCGAGTCCACCACCAGGTTGGTGCCTCCGGCGGAACAATTGCCACCGGAGCAGTAGCCCAGGTTGTTCAGGCTGTAATCCAACGACGTGCCCCATTGCTGGATGTTGGTCGCGCTGCCCAGGTTCATGCCCCCATCACCGCCACCGACGCCGAGCGACGCATAGCCGGAAGGTGTACCGGATTTGGCCGTGATATAGTCCAAATCGAAATCCAGCACCTTAGTCCCGTTGCCATCATAGCCCCAGAACTGGGCCCGATCGGAGCCGGTCAGATTACCGAAGGTATGACCGCTCGGCCAGCCGACAGCATTGACGCCGTAGGTGTTATCCACGAAATCCTTGTCGATGGCCAGCACTACGTAAACCGCACTCCCCGTGGACTGATAGAACGTCGCCAGCTTGCCGAACAGTACGCCGCCCGAAGTGTAGCACACCTCCTGAGAGTCAGGCGAGATCCGGTAGACGTCATCGTACTTGCCGTCGATCACCGGCGGGTCATTGACGAAAACTGTCGTTGTGTCGGTGGCCGTATCGGACTTGCTGGGCTCGTTGCCCGAGGTGGCTGTGATCACGGTCTGATCCACCGTGCCGGCTGTCGCGCCGCCCGGCACGCTCACCTGGGCCACCAGGTAGTAGCTGCCGCCCGGGGCGACGCAGACCGGATTGGCCAAAGCTGGCTCGTTGGGGTTGCTGGTCTCGTGGACGCCGTTCTGGTTGGTGTCCTCCCAAAGGAGCACAGTCCAACCCTGGCTGGAGGTGGCCGCGACCGTCACACAGTCCTGCGTTTGGCCGTTGTTGGTGATCGTATGCCCGTAGAAGAGGACCGAGCCGGCGGTCGCGTGGGAGGAGTTGTCAGGTTGAACGTTGAGCAGCCGGCCCACAGTGGTCCGATCGATCGCCGAATCGGTGGCGCCGCTAGTCTGGGCCGTGGCGGTCACAGTAGTCACGTCCAGCGTCCCCAACGGCGCGGCGAGCGGGACGGTCACCTGCACCAAGATCGGATAGTCGGTGTTCGGGCTGGCGCTGATCTGGCTGATGGGATCGTCTTCCGGGTCCTTGACACCGTTGCCGTTCTCGTCCTCGTAGATGCCGGTGGTCCAGCCGTGGTTGGAGGTGGCTGCCAGGTTTACGACGTCGGTGATGTTGCTCACAACCACCGTGTGCGCGTAAGTCTTGGTCTGGCCCGCCAGGGTCTCGGCCGCATTGTCCGGGCCGATCGACACGGCTGCGCTGTAGCAGACTTCCAGCTTTGGGCGTTGGCTGGCCGTGCCGTCGTCGCTGCTCTTGAACCTGGTCTCGTTCTTGGGGCTGGTGACCGGGGATTCCAGGATCAGGCCGAAGTTGCTGGCCGGGGTGGCCACCCAGGCGACCGCGGCTGTGGTGACATCCCAGGTTGCCCAGTAGTTCTTGACATCTTTGACAAAAGCTTCAGTATCCAGGGTGGCAGGATCATAGTCCCCTCCCTGAGCCGCCCATAACAACCCGGCCGCCTTGTCCCGCGCCTTCCAGGTGACCTCGGCCTCATTCCAGCCGGCCGTCACCTGGTGCGCAGCGATGGTGGCGTTGCCATCCCTGACTTCCTTGACCCAGAGGGAGAACGAGGCGCTGTCGATCACCACACCGGTCGGCAGGCTGGTGAGATCAAACTGGAGGAGGGATCGGTTTAGCTTGCCGCTCTCTGTCTTGACCCGCAGCTCCGAATCGCCGCCGCGGCGCTCGTCGGGCTTGTCCTGTTTGATGTAGGCGTCTTTGCCGGCCGTCGGGCCTGGCTGGAAGACTTCACAGGTCTGGCCGCCCTGCGGTTTCGCTGAGACATTGGCAGTGGCGCCGGCAGCCGCCGAAACGCCCGCGCCAGCCTGGGGCACGAGCAGCAATGCCGCGACGATCACCAGTGCGCTGAATCCGTTGCGGATTTGGTGTTTTGTTCTCATGGTTATCCTCCTGACGTCTCCCTGGACGTCGTATACCTGGCAGAGCGGAAGAGCTACGGAAGGTCTGAGCGTCTCTCCAAACAGCCGAGAAGTACATACAATCCTGGTTTGAACGTTCACATCTCTCACTTCAACATAGTAGCAGGTTTAGCGTGGCGGTTCAATAGGGGTAGCTTACAGTTTACTTACGTTTGCGCAACTGTCACTTTGGCAGTGGGCAGTGATCTGAACATTCCCATTACAGTGAAGACGCCCCAGCCGGTCGGAGGATACCCTGATTTCTGATTGAATTTGGTATGAAAGTCAGTTCAGGACAACTCTCATCAGCAAACGAGAAAAAGAAAACCCTCCCAAGATGTCGGCTTCTTGGGAGGGTGCGGATGGGGCAACTCAAGTGGACTTCGTGCCCAAGACGGCCTGCCGTCTTTCGGCAGTCTCATAAGCCGTCTACGATGCAGTCTGTGTCCGGGCTCCTTCGGACTATTTCCGCTCCTGCAACGCCCGCCACACCCGCTCGGGCGTCAACGGGATGCGCGGGACCTGCACACCGATCGCGTCGTAGACCGCGTTGGCCACGGCCGGCGCAACGCCGTTGAGCGGAATCTCGGCGACGGCCTTGACCCCGAACGGGTGCGTGGGTTCGTAGGTCTGCACGAAACGCACCTGCATCTCCGGCATCTCGTCCGTGGCGAAGATGCGGTAGTCACCGAACCGCGGGTTGACCAGCCGGCCGGCCGCGTCGAAGCACATCTCCTCGCAGACCGCGTAGCCCAATGCCTGGCTCATGCCCCCCTCCACCTGGCCGGAGGCCGTGGCCGGGTTGACAATCATGCCGCAGTCCAGCGCCATGACCAGCTTCTCCACAGTGACCTGCCCCGTCTCGGTGTCCACGGCCACCTGGGCGAACTGAGCCGCAAACGGCGGCGGGCTGTCTGGGCTCACATAGGAGCCCATGGCCATGATCTGGTGCTGTTGGCTGTGATGCAGGCTTTCGAGCGCCACCTCGGCCAGGGTGACGCTGCGGCCGTCCGGCGCCCAGGCCCGGCGTTCGGCCAGCATGATCTCCTCCGCGGGCGCGCCGAGCATCCGGCCGGCCACCTGTTTGATCTGCTCTGCGACCTTGCGCGCGGCCTCCACCACGGCCGCGCCCGAGATGTAGGTAGTACTGGACGCGTACGCGCCCTTGTCGAACGGCGTGAAGTCGGTGTCGGACGAGTAGGTGATGAAGTCCTCGGGCGGGCAGCCCAACACCTCCGCGGCCATCTGGGTCAGCACCGTGTCGGAGCCTGTGCCCAAGTCGGTGGCGCCCACCAGCAGGTTGAAGCTGCCGTCGTCGTTCATCTTGATGCTGGCCGCGCCCATGTCCAGGTTGGGGATGGCCGTGCCCTGCATGACGAGCGCGACGCCCTGGCCGCGGCGAATGGTAGCTGGTAGATTGGTACGCGGTAGATTGGTACGTGGTAAATTGGGAGATGGAAGTCCAGGCCCCAAATTACCAACTTCCCAATCTACCAATCTACCAATCCCCAATTTACCAATTTCCCAATTTCCCAATCTACCGGCCTCCCACCCCACCAACTCCGCCCCCACCCGCGCGCACTCCACAATCGCGTTCGTGCGGATCAACTCGGGATGCGCCTCGCGACCTTCGCTCCACGCCTTGGACATGGGATGTTCTGCGCCGGGCTGGAGCACGTTTTGCAGCCGAAACGCCAGCGGGTTCAGGTTCAGGGTGCGGGCGATGCGTTCCATGTGGCTCTCCAGCGGGAAGAAGCCCTGCGGCACGCCGTAGCCGCGGTACGCGCCGGAGGTCGGCAGGTTGGTGTAGACGATGTCGGCGTGAAAACGGATGTTGGACTGCCCATCCGGCCCCCTGTCGGCCGGGTAGAGAGACATGGCCTTGTGTCCGGTGTTGCCGGTGACGGTCAGGGCGTGGTTGCCGTACGCGCCCGTGTCGCTGAGCACGCGCATCTCGTTGGCCACGATCCGGCCGTCGGCCATCACACCGGTGCGCAGCCGGACGATCATCGGGTGGCGGCTGGTGCTGGCGACGAACTGCTCCTCCCGCGTGTATTCCATCTTGACCGGCCGTTTGGTCGCGATGGTCAGGTGCGCACAGATGTCCTCCAGCATCACTTCCTGCTTGTTGCCAAAACCGCCGCCGATGCGCGGCTTGATCACCCGGATGCGCTTGATCGGCAAACCCAACACCGGGGCCAACATGCGCCGCGCGTGGAACGGCACCTGCGTGCTGGTCCGGATCACCAGCCGATCGTCCGGGTCCCAATAGGTGATGCACACGAACGGTTCGATGGGCGCCTGCTGCACCCTGGGGACCACGTACTCCCCCTCGAACACGTGATCGGCGGTTGCCAGCGCCGCATCCACGTCCCCCAGGTGGATGTCGATCTGGGCCGCCAGGTTGCGCCCCGGATCGCACTCGCCGAACGGCACGTACTCCGGCTCGTCGTGGATGATCGGCGCGCCCGGCGCCATGCTCTCGCGCGGGTCGAGGATCGCGGGCAGCTCCTCATATTCGACCTCGATCAACGCCAGCGCCCGCAGCGCGATCTCCTCCGTCTCGGCCGCCACCGCGGCCGCCCGATCCCCCACGAACCGCATCTTGCGATCCAGGCTGAAGAAGTCGAGCGGCCCAGGGATCGGATCCGACTGGCCAGCCGTGGAGTGGACAACGCGCGGAATGTCCTGGTAGGTCAACACCGCATGCACACCGGGCAGCGCCCGCGCCTTGCTGACGTCGATCCGTTTGATGTAGCCGTGGGCGATCGGGCTATGTAACAGCTTGCCGACCAACATCCCGCGCAACTCGACGTCCGCGACGAAGGCCGGTTTGCCTTGGGCTAGCTTGACCGCGTCTATTTTGGGTTCGGAGACGCCGACGTATTTGGGGGTTGGTAGATTGGTAGGTTGGTAGATTGGTAGATTGGTAGGCTGGTTGGCTGGCAGGTTGGGGGCTTTGCTCTCCGACTTACCACTTTCCCGATCTACCAATCTACCACTTTCCCAATCTACCAATTTACCACTTTCCCAATCTACCAATTTGCCATCTTCAGTTTCTCCCCGCATCCGCGCCGCCACGGCCAACACAGCCTCCACCGGCTTGACGTACCCGGTGCACCGACACAACACGCCAGAGAGCGCGTCCCGTACCTCTGCCTCGGCCGGATCGGGGTTCGCGGCCAACAGCGCTTCGGCCGCCAGGAGCTGCGCCGGGGTGCAATAGCCGCATTGAATGGCGCCGGTCTCGATGAAGGCTTGCTGCAACGCGCTCAGCCCCCTCGTGTGCCGCCAGCCTTGCTCGGGATGTTCACCCTGCGCCTCGACCGTGATCACCGCGTGGCCGCCGGCCTGGGCCGCCAGCATAGTGCACGAGGTGACTGGCACGCCGTTCAGCAGCACGGTGCAAGCGCCGCATTCGCCGGTCTCGCAGCCGTGTTTGACGCTGAAGACGCCGTGGCGACGCAGCGCGTCCAACAACGACTCGTTGGCCGCGACCTCCCAGGTCTGGGGTCTATCGTTGAGGTTGAATTGAAGTTGCATCGTGGCACTCCTGAACAAAACGGCAGATGGCAGATGGCAGATGGCAGATGGCAGATGGCAGATGGCAGATGGCAGATGGCGGATGGCAGATGGCAGATGGCAGATGGCAGGTAGCTGATCGCGGATCGCGGATGGCAGATAGCTGATCGCGGATATGGCAGATGGCAGATGGCAGGTAGCTGATCGCGGATCGCGGATGGCAGATAGCTGATCGCGGAT
>MNXL01000193.1 GCA_001871755.1 Anaerolineae bacterium CG2_30_64_16 | reverse complement strand
TGCCATCTGCCATCTGCCATCTGCCATCTGCCATCTGCCATCTGCCATCTGCCATCTGCCATCTGCCATCTGCCATCTGCCATCTGCCATCTGCCATCTGCCATCTGCCATTCGCAAATTCACCCATTCACGAGGTACGTCATGTTGCGACGCTTCTTGACCGACACCGAAGAACAGCTTCTGCAGGCCGAGCGCCGTGAGCTGCTCGCACTGCGCAGGCCGCTGGCCCACCTGGATGCCGCCGCCGAGGATCTCGACGTGCTGGACCGCGCGCTCCTGCAACTGGACGAGTTGTTCTTGCTCGTCATCGTTGGCGAATTCAACGCGGGCAAGTCCGCCTTTATCAACGCGCTGCTGGGTCAGCGCTTCCTGGCCGAGGGGGTGACGCCGACTACCACGGAGATCCACCTGATCAAGTACGGCGCAGACGCGGGGAGCACCGGGATGGCAGGTGGCATGGCCGTGATGACCTATCCGGTCGAGTGGCTGCGCGATATCAACATCGTCGACACACCGGGCGCCAACGCGATCATCCAGCGGCACCAGCAGATCACCGAGGAATTCGTGCCGCGGGCCGATCTGATCCTCTTCGTCACCTCGGTGGAGCGGCCGTTCAGCGAGAGCGAGCGGCTCTTCCTGGCACGCATCCGCGCGTGGGGCAAGAAGGTCGTGGTGGTGCTCAACAAGATCGACATCCTGGAGACCACGGCCGACGTCGAACAGGTGGTTGCGTTCGTGGAGACCAACGCGCGTGAGCTGCTCGGTCGCCGCCCTACTGTCTTTCCGATCTCAAGCCGGCAGGCGCGGCAGGCCAAAGAGACCTTCGACGCGGATGAACGCACCCGGCTCTGGGCCGCCAGCCGCTTCGAGCCGCTGGAGACCTACATCCTGCGCACGTTGGACGAGCGGGAGCGGCTGCGGCTCAAGCTGGCCAATCCGCTGGGCGTGGCGCAGAAGCTCACCGGGCGCTATCTGGCGGTCGCCGAAGCCCGCCAGACGCTGCTCCGCGAAGACGTCGCCACCGTGCGGACGATCGAGGCGCAGCTTGCCGCGTACGAAGCCGACATGCGCCGCGACTTCAGGTATCATCTGAGCCACGTCGACAACGTGCTCTACGCCATGTCGGAACGGGGCAACCGCTTCTTCGACGATACGATCCGGCTGGCACGGCTCTTCGACCTGATCAACGCCGACCGGGTGCGCGGGATGTTCGAGCGACAGGTCATCGCGGACACCACGGCCCAGGTCGAGGCCCACACCCACGAGCTGATCGACTGGTTGGTCGATAAGGATTTCCAACAGTGGCAGGCGGTGATGGCGTATCTCAACAAGCGCATCGTCCACCATCAGGATCACATCGTGGGCCAGGTGGGCGAGCCTTCGTCCAGGCTCAGGCCGGGGTTCGAGACCAACCGGCAGGCGCTGCTGCAATCGGTGGGCCGCGCGGCCCACGAGGTGGTCGCCACCTACGACAAGGACGCGGAGGCCAGGGCGCTGGCTGACTCGGTGCAGATGGCTGTGGCTCAGACCGCGCTCGTCGAGGCGGGCGCCATCGGGCTCGGCGCGCTGCTGGTGAAAGTGCTGGCCGCCACCCTCGCCGACGTCAGCGGGGTGCTGGCCGCGGGGGCCGTGGCCGCGTTGGGCTTCTACCTGATCCCCAACAAGCGCCGGCGGGCCAAAAATGACCTCCAGGCCAAGATCGGCGACCTGCGCACCCGGTTGACCAGGGCCATCACTGACCAGTTCGAGGATGAGCTGGGCCGCTCGCTGCAACGCATTCGGGAGGCGATGCAACCGTACACCCGCTTCGTGGAGACGCAGCAGGCCACGCTGGGCGACACGGAAACCGCGCTGACCGCGATCCAGGCGAACCTGCGCGATCTGGGGAAGAAGCTCGAAGAGGACGTGTGACGCAGACGAAAGACACAACCCAGCCTTGCGAAGGTTCAAACCTTCGCAAGGCTGAGCAGACCCGCGTTGACAAGCTCATCTTTCCGCTGTATTATGTCGCTGTGCAGACGATTCCGCTCTTGTGAGGGCAACATGATGCTGAGACTCTTGACCTGGAGGGAGACCATGACTGTCATCCAATTGCGGCAAGAGATTGCGTCTCTGATTCCGCTGCTACCCGAATCCTAAGTTGGCCGTCCTATTCGACTTTGTGCGGTTCCTGGTTGAGCGTGAGCCGCAGAGTGCCTGGCACAACGCGCAAGGCCAATCGGCCGCCTATCAAGAATGGGTTGGTTCTGGCAACGACATCTACGACCAGGTGTTCGCCGATGTTGCGCGGTGACGTGGTACTGTCGTGGGCGACAAAGAGTACGTCAACTATCTGACACCGGAACGCGAAGATCGGTTTCGTTACTATCATCTCTTGGAGCGAAAACGGATCGTCCGTTTTGTCGTGCAGTACGAGGCATTCATCGCAGGAGAGTGGCGAGCCATTGTGCGCTACGATACGGCGCATGGCCGGCCGCACAAGGATATCCTTCACCCCCACAGCACAGAAGACAAAGAGGAGTTCTACGGCTACACCCTTGAGGATGTGTTGACGCTTGGCGAGCGCGACATCAAGGCAAATTGGCGCCGTTATCGTGCTGCTTACGAGCTGGAGATACGATCATGACCTACAATCGAGAGACAATTATCGAAAAGAACGCCACTTTGTCCTTCGAATTCGAGCGATACATGCTAGAACACCCTGCGATTCTCGAGCGAATTCCGAGCGGCGCTGAGGTTGTCTTATTGCCCAAAGATGATCCCGAGCTTTATCGTCTCAACCTGGAGGCTGCACAGACGGCGGACAAGGTCGGCCCCGTCGTCTATGTCGAGATCGAGGCACTGGCTCCGGCTCGGTCGCGGCTGGTGAAGCCTCGCCTGACCACGCGGCCGGCGTTGCGGCCAGTCGCAGCTTGAGACGACGGCGGGTGGGGCGGTTTGACCGGCGCCCCGTCCTTCTTGCCGCGCTGAGCCGATCCATCCCACCGATCCGCTGTGACTTCCCGCCCGGCGAAGTTGACGCCAACGCCGGCGACCTGGCCGACCGAAGCGACCGCGGGTCTACATCCACGTGCTGACCCGCAGAAGGAACCGGATTCGATTCACCCCCTCAGACGCCTGGCTCCTGTCAGGAGCCGGGCGCTTTTTCATCTCAGCACCCCGCGAATTGGCCTCCCCCTAAAGACATGGTAGAATGGTAGATTGCTGTCAGGCTCCGGGATTTTGAGCTCGACGCTCGCGGTGGCGGGGCTCTAAGGGTTCGTTAAAGAATAACTTCCTGTGCTGTCATTCTGAGCGACGCCGTCCCGAATCTGACTTAACGACGCAAGAGAGCGAAGAATCTCCTCTCCACGGCGAGACCCCCTTCGATTTCACTCAGGACATGCTTCGCTGGTTGCGCGCCGTGGCGAAACACTCAGAATGGACCCGCTCAGAGCTTGCCCTGAGTGCAACGAAGGGGTGACATGCGGGAACTTATACTTTTACGATCCCTAACTTGCCCGGCGGCTGGTTTGGTGATATAGTACGGTCGCACATTTGTTCTATCTCGCGACGATCTACGCGACCCAACTGACATGAGTCCCGCTGCACACAAGGGGTTCCTATGGCCCAAGACAAGCTGACGATTCGCGGCGCACGCGAGCACAACCTGAAGAACATCGATCTGGAAATCCCCCGCGATCAACTCGTGGTGATCACCGGGCTGTCCGGCTCGGGCAAATCCAGCCTGGCTTTCGACACGATCTACGCCGAAGGCCAGCGCCGCTACGTCGAGTCGCTGTCCGCCTACGCCCGCCAATTCCTGGGCCTGATGGAAAAGCCGGACGTGGACCAGATCGAAGGGCTCAGCCCGGCCATCTCCATCGACCAGCGCGGCGCCAGCCGCAACCCGCGGTCCACCGTGGGCACCATCACCGAGATTTACGACTACCTGCGCCTGCTCTTCGCCCGCATCGGCATCCCGCACTGCCCGCAATGTGGTCGCGAGATCAGCGCGCAGACCGTCCAGCAGATCGTCGATAGCATCCTGGA
Organism: Anaerolineae bacterium CG2_30_64_16; assembly: GCA_001871755.1. GTDB lineage: Bacteria > Chloroflexota > Anaerolineae > CG2-30-64-16 > CG2-30-64-16 > CG2-30-64-16. The sequence goes on along the minus strand of MNXL01000193.1, from coordinate 5,141 downwards.
ATACGGCGAGGGCAGCCGGCTGCTGATCCTGGCGCCGTTGGTGATGGACCGCAAGGGCGAGCACAAGGGCATCTTCGACGACATCCGCAAGGCCGGCTTCGTGCGCGTCCGCGTGGATGGGGAGCTGTGTGAGGTCGAAACCGCGCCGGAGTTGGATCGCTACAAGAATCATACGATCGAGGCCGTGGTGGACCGGCTGGTTGTCAGGAGGCAGGAAGCAGGGATCAGGAGACAGGAGTCAGGCGACAGGGGTCAGGATTCAGGAGATGGCGCGAACGGGCTGCGAGGGCGACTGGCGGATTCGGTCGAGACCGCGCTGCGGCTGGGCGGCGGGGTGATGCTGGTCTCGGATGTCACGGAGGCCGAGAAGGCCAGGGATCGGCTCTTCTCCGAGCGTTTCGCATGTCCGGCCTGCGGCGTCAGCCTGCCGGAGATCGAGCCGCGCACCTTCAGCTTCAACAGCCCGCACGGCGCCTGCCCCGCTTGCACAGGATTAGGCAGCCAGATGGAATTCGACCCCGACCTGATCATCCCGGACAAGACCAGGAGCCTGGCCGGCGGCGCGATCAAGCCGTGGAGCCGGGAAACGCAGAACTACTACCACTCCCTGCTGGAGGCGACCGCAGCGCATTATCGGATCCCGTTCGATGTCCCGGTGGGCGAATTGAGCAAGCACCAGATCAACATCATCTTATACGGCGGCAAACAGGGCGATAACATCTCTGTGCGTTATGTAAACGTGGAAGGGCAAGAGCGACGCTTCCAGACCAATTACGAGGGGGTGATCACCAACTTGCAACGCCGCTATCGGGAGACCTCCTCCGACTACATCCGGAGCGAGCTGGAACGCTACATGACCAGCCGGCCCTGCCCGGCCTGTGGCGGCAAGCGGCTGCGCCCCGAGGCGCTGGCGGTCACCGTCCTGGACCGCAACATCGATCAGGTCAGCCACTTCTCAGTCACCGAAGCGGTGCGGTGGGTGGAGACGCTGGCCGGGATGGAACAGCAGGGATTGGGGATTGGGTATTCGGACGCTGCAGACCAACACCCAATACCCAATACCCAATACCTGATACCTGATACCCGGTCTCCCACCTCACGCGTCGGTTCCGCGGAGCAAGTCCCTCCCGGCTCGCCGCTCACCCAACGCCAGTACACCATCGCCCGGCAGATCCTGAAGGAGCTCCACGCCCGGATCCGCTTCCTGATGGATGTTGGGCTGGACTATCTGAGCCTGGACCGCATGGCGGCCACGCTCTCCGGCGGCGAGGCGCAGCGCATCCGGCTGGCCACGCAGATCGGCTCGCAACTGATGGGGGTGCTCTACATCCTGGACGAGCCGAGCATCGGGCTGCACCAGCGCGACAACGCCCGGCTGATCCGGACCCTGCTTGATCTGCGGGACCTGGGCAACACCGTGCTGGTGATCGAGCACGACGAGGAGACGATGCGGGCATCCGATTGGATCGTGGACCTGGGGCCGGGAGCCGGCGAAGCGGGCGGCTACGTGGTCTGCTCCGCGCCCGCCGCTGAGTTCATGCGCTGTTCCGACGGCCTGACCGCGGCTTATCTGCGCGGGGAAAAGGAGATCCCCGTGCCGAAGTGGCGGCGTCCCGGCAACGGCGAGTACCTGATCGTGCGCAACGCGAGCGAGAACAACCTGAAGCACGTGGATGTGCGCTTCCCGCTCGGGAAATTCATCTGCATCACCGGGGTGAGCGGCAGCGGCAAGTCGAGCCTGGTGCTCGAGGTGCTGTACAAAGCGCTGGCCGCGCGCATGTACCGGGCCAAAGACCGGCCGGGCCAGCACGACGGCATCGACGGCATGGAGCAGTTGGACAAGGTGATCGACATCGACCAATCCCCGATCGGGCGGACCCCGCGCTCCAACCCGGCCACCTATACCAACGTCTTCACGGTCATCCGCGACCTGTTCGCATCGCTGCCGGAATCGAAGATGCGGGGCTACAAGCCAGGCCGTTTCAGCTTCAACGTCAAAGGCGGGCGCTGCGAGGCGTGCAGGGGAGACGGCATCATCCGCATCGAGATGCAGTTCCTGCCCGATGTCTACGTGCCGTGCGAGGTGTGTCACGGCAAGCGCTACAACCGCGAGGCGCTGGAGATCAAGTACAAGGGCAAGAGCATCGCCGAGGTGCTCGACATGACCGTGAGCGAGGCGCTGCACTTCTTCCAGAACATCCCGCCGATCCGCAACAAGCTGGAGACCCTGGCCGAGGTCGGCCTGGGCTACATCCGCCTGGGCCAGCCGGCCACCACCCTCTCCGGTGGCGAGGCACAGCGCGTCAAGCTGAGTAAAGAGCTGAGCCGCCGCGCCACCGGCCGGACCCTGTACATCCTGGATGAGCCCACCACCGGTTTGCACTTCGACGACATCCAAAAGCTGCTGGTCGTGTTGCACCGGCTGGCCGATCAGAGCAACACCGTGGTGGTGATCGAGCACAACCTGGACGTGATCAAGAGCGCGGACTGGGTCATCGACCTGGGGCCGGAGGGCGGCGACGCTGGCGGTTATGTGATCGCCGAAGGCACCCCGGAACATGTCGCCAGCGTCGAGAAATCGTACACCGGCCAGTACCTGCGCCGCGTCCTGGCCGGCCGGGAAGCGCTGCAGCCGGCCGAAGTGATCACGGCCAGGGCCACCGAGAGTTGAGTTCCTTTGGAATTGCTGGCCCGAGCTCGCTTGACTTGCGACGAAGAGCGCTGTACACTCCTGTGGTTGATTCGCTAACTCGCTGATTCGCCGACTCGCTGATTCGCTGATTCGAGATTTTGCTTATGAAACGTTATCACATCTGGACCATCGGCTGCCAGATGAACGAGGCCGACTCGGGCCGGGTGGCCGCCGAGTTGGACGCGCTCGGCTACGCGCCGACCGCGCGGCCCGAAGACGCCGACGTGATCGTGCTCAACACCTGCGTCGTGCGCCAGAGCGCAGAGGACAAGGCGCTCGGCCGGCTCTGGTCACTGAAACCGCTCAAGGAAAGCGATCCGGGCCGCGTGATCGCGCTCATGGGGTGCCTGATCGGCGTCAAGCCCAACCCGGCTCTGCGGACGCGCTTCCCACTGGTCGACGTCTTCATGCCCCCGTCCGACCCGGCGCCCCTGGTCGGCTACCTGGCGGGGCAGGCGATCGAGCGCGAGTCCCGCGCCTTCGAAGATGAGCTGACCACGGCTCGCCACCTGTTCCAGGACTACGGGAGTCCCGAAGCCGCCGCGCTCGGCCTGATGGAGGACTTCGTGCCGATTTCGGATTTCGGATTTCGGATTTCGGATTTCGGATTGCACCAGTCAGACACCTCAACAAGGCCCCAATACCTAATACCTAATACCCAATACCCAGTACCCAATCCCCAATCCCCAATCCTGCAAAGCATCCGCCACCTCTCGCTCAGCGGCGAGACGCCGGTAACCGCCAACGTGCCGGTCGTCTACGGCTGCTCACACGCCTGTACTTACTGCATCATCCCCTCACGCCGCGGCGTCGAGCGCAGCCGGCCGCTGGATGAGATCGTCCGGGAGGTCCAGGGGCTGGTCGACCAGGGGGTCCGCGAAGTCACGCTGCTGGGCCAGATCGTGGACCGGTACGGCAAGGACCTTTCGACTGGCTCAAGACAAGCTTTCCCCGGCCAACGTCCTGATCTTGCCGACCTGCTGCGCGCCGTACACGAGGTCGAAGGGCTTTGGCGCATCCGTTTTCTGACCAGCCACCCCAGCTACATGACCGACCGGATCCTGCAGGCTGTCTCCGACCTGCCCAAGGTGTGCGAGCAGATCGAGGCGCCGGTGCAGGCCGGCGACGACGCGGTGCTGGCGGCCATGAAGCGCGGCTACACCAGCGACGACTACCGGCGCCTGGTCGGCCACATCCGCCAGACGATCCCGGGCACAGCCATCCACACCGACATCATCGTGGGCTTTCCGGGCGAGACGGCCGAACAGTTCCAACGCACCTACGACCTGCTGGCCGAACTGCGCGTGGACAAGGCGCACCTGGCGATGTACTCCCCGCGGCCGGGCACGGTCAGCGCGCGGCGCATGGCTGACGACGTGCCGCTGGAGGAGAAGAAGCGCCGCTGGCACGCGCTCGATGCGCTGCAATCGGAGGTAGTGGGCGAGATCAACCGCCGGCTCTTGGGCGACGCGCTCGAGGTGCTGGTGGAAGGCAAGCACAAGGACCGCTGGCGTGGCCGCACGCGCACGAACAAGCTGGTCTTCTTCGCCGACGCCGAGAATTGGCGCGGCCGGCTGGCCCAGGTCCGCATCACTTGGGCCGGGCCGTGGTCCATGATCGGCGAGGTCGTTCGAGGGTAGTTCCCCAGGAGACAGCTATGAGCCACAGCCGCCTCATCCTCGTCGTGGACGACGAGCCGGGCGTGCTCGACGTAGCCCAGATGTACCTGGCACGCGAGGGCTTCCGCGTCACTCTGGCCGCGGACGGCTTGGCCGCGCTCGCGGCCGCGGAGCGAGAGGAGCCCGATCTGATCATCCTCGACCTGATGCTGCCCGGGCTGGATGGTTTCGAGGTGTGCCGGCGCCTGCGCCGCGCGTCCGATGTGCCGATCATCATGCTGACGGCCCGCGACGAAGACGTGGACAAGATCGTCGGCCTGGAACTGGGCGCGGACGACTACATCACCAAGCCGTTCAACCCGCGCGAGTTGGTCGCACGCGCCAGGGCCGTGCTGCGCAGGACCGCCGCAGGGCAGAATCCGTCCTCGCGGCCGGCCCCCGCGGCCACCGGCCAGACGATCCAGGTCGGCGGTCTGGTCGTCAACCCCGCCGGGCGCACGGCCTGCCTCCACGGCCGGGCTCTGGAGCTGTCCCCGCGCGAGTTCGACCTGCTCTGGACCTTCGCGCGGCACCGAGGCCAGGCGCTCAGCCGAGAACAACTCCTGGAGCAGGCGTGGGGCTATGACTTCGCGGGGGGCACGCGCACCGTGGACATGCACGTCGCGCAACTGCGCAAGAAGCTCGCCGCGACCGGCGGCAGCGATGTGACGATCACCACCGTGCAGCGCGTGGGGTATCGGCTGGGTTGACAAACCAGGTTTCTCGGAGAAACCTGGTTTGTCAGGCCCTCGTCACAGTATCTTCTCAATAATCTGGGGCGAACGTGCCTG
>MNXL01000131.1 GCA_001871755.1 Anaerolineae bacterium CG2_30_64_16 | reverse complement strand
GCTGGCAGCGCCGCTGGATTCCCGCTAAGAGCTTGCGGGAATGACATCACCACAAAGGCTGAGTAGTAACTTACGTTTTACGTTTGTAACTACTCAGCCGTCATGCCCGAATGCTTCTATCGGGCATCCAGGTTCCCGCTGGCAGCGCCGCTGGATTCCCGCTAAGAGCTTGCGGGAATGACATCACCACAAAGGCTGAGTAGTAACCGAAACTGATAGATGCAATGGGGGTTTTCTATGGTACATTACGACGATCCAGCCTGGCAGATCGCGCAGCGCATCCGGTTCGACTTCAACAACCTGATGGCAGACACGATCGGCGAGGCGCATGGTTTCACCGAGGCCGCGCTGGCGCGCGAGACCGAGGCCGCGCTGGCCGCGTTGGCGGCAGTGCAAGCCAGGCGGGACACCGGCTGGCTGCGCTGGATGGGATTGCCCTATCAGCCGGTGGACGACCTGCTGGCCATGGCCGCGGACGTGCGGGCGCGTTTCAAGAACTTCATCGTGCTGGGGATCGGCGGCTCCGCGCTGGGCACGATCGCGTTGAAGGACGCGCTGCTGCATCCCTATCACAACCAGTTGCCCGACGATGCGCGCGGCGGCCCGCGGCTCTACGTGCTGGACAACATCGACCCGGACTGGTTGCTGGCTTTGCTGGACGTGCTGGATCCGGCCGAGACCTGCTTCAACGTCATCACCAAGTCCGGCAGCACGGCCGAAACGATGAGTCAGTTCTTGTGGACGCGAGGACTGCTGGTCGACCGGCTGGGCGAGGGGCGTTATGCGGATCACGTCATCGCGACCACGGATGCTGCCAGGGGCAGTCTGCGGCCGTTGGTGGATCAGGAAAGCTATCGGAGTTTCATGGTGCCCGATGGCGTGGGCGGCCGGTTTTCCGTGCTGAGCGCGGTGGGGTTGCTGCCCGCGGCCGTCGCGGGGATAGACATCCGGGGGTTGCTGGCCGGCGCGGCCTACGCCGACCGCATCAGCGCCACGCCCTATCTGTGGCAGAACGCCGCGCTGATGTACGCGCTCACCCAACATCTGGCTTACCGCCGCGGCAAGCCGCTCAGCGTGATGATGCCGTACGCTCAGGGATTGCGAACGGTGGCCGATTGGTACGCGCAACTCTGGGCCGAGAGCCTGGGCAAGGCGCAAGACCATCAGGGCCAGCTCGTCCATGTCGGGCCGACCCCGATCAAAGCGTTGGGTGCGACCGACCAGCATTCGCAGGTCCAGCTTTACATCGAGGGACCGCACGACAAGATTTTCACCTTTGTCACCGTGGAGAAATTTGCCAGCGAGCTGCCGATCCCGGCCTGGCGCACAGGCCAGAGCGCAGTGGACTACCTGGGCGGGCACACGATCAACGAACTACTGGCCGCCGAGGCGGAGGGGACGGCGCTGGCGCTGGCCGCGGCCGGCCGGCCCAACGCGACCTTCAAGATGCCCACGCTCAACGCGTTCACTCTGGGCCAATTCTTCTACCTGTTGGAGATGGCCACAGCCATCAGCGGGGAGCTGTATAACATCGATGCCTTTGACCAGCCCGGCGTGGAGGGCGGCAAGGATCGGGCCTACGCGCTGTTGGGCCGGCCGGGCTACGAGGCGCAGCGCGCGGAGATCGAGACGCTGCGTCAAAAGCGCAAGGCGCGGTATGAAATCTAACGAGTCATGAGTAACGAGTAACGAGTAAGATTTACTTGTCTCTTGTGGCGGGCCGGGAGGCGCCCATGTCAGCCAGGATCTCAGTCGTCGAAGGCGATATTACGCAACAGCGGGTGGATGCGATCGTCAACGCGGCGAATAGCTCGTTGTTGGGCGGCGGCGGGGTGGACGGTGCGATCCACCGGGCGGCCGGACTGGAGCTGTTGGCCGAATGCCGCACGTTGGGTGGGTGTCCGACCGGGGAGGCCAGGATGACCAGGGGCTACCGGCTGTCGGCCCGGTGGGTGATCCACACCGTGGGACCGGTCTGGCGCGGCGGCGATCATGGCGAGGACGCGTTGCTGGCGAGTTGCTATCGCAACAGCCTGGCGTTGGCCGTGGAGCACGGCATTCACTCCATCGCTTTCCCCGCGATCAGCACGGGCGTATACGGTTTCCCGCTCGGACAGGCGACGCGCATTGCCGTGGCCGAGGTGCGCCGCTTTCTGGAGCAGGCCGAGACCATCGAGCAGGTGGTTTTCGTGTGCTTTGGAAGGCGGGCGTACGAGACGTATGTGGCGGTGATGGGGTATCCTCTCAATAGTCTGGGGCAGCTCAAGGCGGATCCGTGATCCGCCGCTTGCCCGCCGAGTCACGGACTCGGCTTGAGCAGATTTGTCCCCGCCTTTTTGAGAGGATACCACTGATCCGCGATTTGGGGCATGCTATCATGCCTGCTCACAACCCCCAACTCGCATTTGGAATGGCCAGGCGCGGCGTCGGACGCTTGACAGTTCTCAGCATCTGGCATATAATCGCCCTAACCCGGACAAGGCCGCTGCGCTTACAAGCCGGAACCCATGCGGTCAAAGCTGATAGAGAAATCCTTGCACAGAAAGCAAGAATCTCACGGGTTAGGGCCTATATTGAAAGACGTTGAACCGGAGGAGTAGGCAGGGGGGCATGGCAATTGCGGGCCCCATCGCCGTCGCCAGAGAGCGGGGGTCACCGGGTGAGAGCCCCCAACCGATGTGAGCGCTGCCGAAAGTCGCCGGGGAGTTGGACGCTTGAAGCTGGATACTGGAAGCTGGGTTCCGGTGGTAGAGCGTCTCGGGTTCGCCCGTTAGCGCGCCGAGTGGGCAGACCGCATCTAGCTTCCAGCTTCTAGCTTCCAGCATCCAGTCTGTCAACCAAGGTGGTACCGCGGAAGCGCCCTTCCGTCCTTGCGACGGAGGGGCGCGTTTTATTTCCATGCTTCTCCCCCTTCCCTGCGAAGGAAAGGGGCAGGGGGATAGGTTGACGCCGCCGGCCTTCGGGTGTATGATGATGCCACCATGCCACCATAGTGGCATTCGGGGAGGTGTGACATGACTGAAGAAACCGTCAAACTGACCGTCCGGCTGCCGGCAACACTGCATCAAGTGCTCAAGGAACGCGCGGTCGAGTACGATGTTTCGTTGAATCAGGTCTTGGTAGACACGCTATCTGCCAAACTGGTGTCGTCGGTTGAGGAAGAAACAGAAGTGGAGAAGTTCGACCGGATGCTGCATCAAGAAGGCTGGCTTGCCAAGACCGATTGGCTAGACCAATTCATTGAAGGGGTCGAGCCTGCATCGCTGGACGAAATGCGCGAGGTCTTGCGTGGCGTACCGCTGTCTGACTGGATTATCGAAGATCGAGGCCCACGCTGATGACGATTTACTATCTTGATGCGAGTGCAATTGCCAAGCGTTATCTTCTAGAGCCAGGTAGCTGGTGGATCAATAGCCTACTTGACCAGACGGATGAGCACCGCTTCGTGGTTGTCGAGCTGGGAAGTGTGGAAACGGTGTGCGCTTTCACTCGAGCCAGACGAACTGGCCGGATCGGTGCCGCAGCGCTGGCGCGGTTTGTGGCGCGTGCGTCCATAGAAATGAAGACGATACTTGGCTTGTTAGCAGTCTCAAATGCTGTTCTCGGCTACGCGAGCCAACTCGCCCTGCGCTATCCGCTGCGCGCCTACGACGCTGTCCACCTGGCAACTGCGCTGGAGTTGCGAGCCGATTCGATAGCGGCTGACCTTCCGGCCCCCATCTTCGTCAGCGCGGACGAAAACCTGCTCGCCGCGGCCCGCGCCGAAGGCCTGTCCGCCGAGAATCCCAACGACCACCCTTGAAAACCAGGCCAGTATGCCGTGTCGGGCGCGGCGCCACGGCGGACGAGAAGGATGGCTCGGTCGCAGACCGGCCACAGCACGAGTCCAATACTCAATACCCAATACCTACTACCCAATACCTAAACCCGAATTTCCTGGAGGAGACACAACCCCATGCCCACTTTCGACATGCCCAAAGCCTACGACCCCAGCGCCAGCGAACGCCGGATCTACGAGTGGTGGGAGCGTTCCGGCTTCTTCAAACCGGAGATCGCGCCGGCCGATGCCGAGCCGTTCGTGATCAGCATCCCGCCGCCCAACATCACCGGCGAGCTGCACCTGGGCCACGCCATGTTCGTCTCGCTGGAAGACCTGATGATCCGCTACAAGCGAATGCGCGGCTACGCGGCGCTGTGGGTCCCTGGCTACGACCATGCGGGAATCGCCACCCAGCTTCAGGTGGAAAAGATGCTGCTCCGGGAAGGTACCAGCCGCCAGCAGGTCGGCCGCGAGGAGTTCCTGCGTCGCACCTGGGCCTGGAAAGAGAAGTATGGTGATCACATCGTGCGCCAACTGCGCCGGCTGGGCGCATCGTGCGATTGGGAGCGCCAGCGCTTCACCCTGGACGATGGGTTGAGTCGCGCGGTGCGCGAGGCGTTCGTGCGTCTCTATCGCATGGGGCTGATCTATCGTGGCGAGTACCTGATCAACTGGTCGCCGGGCCTGCAAACCGCGGTCAGCGATCTGGAGGTGGAGTACACCGAAGAGGACGCGACGCTGTACTACTTCAAGTACCCCATCGCTGGCGCCGATCTGGCCGACGGCCCCGGCCAAGGCTATATCCCCGTGGCGACCACCCGGCCCGAGACGATCCTGGGGGACACCGCGGTGGCCGTGCATCCCGACGACGAGCGCTACCGCCACCTGATCGGCAAGACGTGCCTGGTGCCCATACTCAAGCGCACCATCCCGATCATCCACGACACCTACGTGGACATGGCGTTCGGCACCGGCGCGTTGAAAATCACGCCGGGACACGACCCGAACGACTTCGAGATCGGCCAACGGCACGGCTTACAGATCATCAACGTGCTGGACAAAGATGCCCGGATGAGCGCCGATGCCGGCCCCGATTATGCGGGGCTGGATCGCTTCGAGTGCCGCCGCAAGCTGTGGGCCGACATGAAAGCCGCGGGCCTGACGATCAAGACCGAGCCATATCGCACGCAGATTCCGCGCTCGCAGCGCGGCGGCGAAATCGTGGAACCGATGGTGAGCACGCAATGGTTCGTCAAGATGAAACCGCTGGCCGACATGGGGCTGGAAGCAGTGCGGTCGGGCCGCATCACGATCATCCCGGAGCGCTTCACTAAGGTGTACTACAACTGGCTGGAGAACATCCGCGATTGGTGCATCAGCCGGCAGCTCTGGTGGGGCCACCGCATCCCGGCCTGGTACTGCGCCGATTGTAAGGGTATGACCGTGGCGAAGGAAGACCCGACCCGTTGCGAGCGGTGTGGCTCCAGCAGCATCGAGCAGGACCCGGACGTGCTGGATACGTGGTTCAGCTCCGGCCTGTGGCCTTTCTCGACGCTCGGCTGGCCCGACGACACGCCCGACCTGCGCCGCTTCTACCCGACGACGGTGATGGAGACCGCCTACGATATCCTGTTTTTCTGGGTGGCGCGCATGATCATGCAGGGCCTGGTCTTCACGAACGACATACCTTTCGAGACCGTCTATCTGCACGGTCTCGTCAGAGACGACCAGGGCCGCAAGATGTCCAAGACCACCGGCAACGTGCTCGACCCCATCGCGGTGCTCGATGGCGCGCAGCCGGATGAGCTGGGCGACTATATCAGAGCGCAATACCCGGACGGCCTCCAGTCGATGGGCGCCGACGCGCTGCGCTTCACGCTGCTCACCGGCACCACCGCTGGCACCGATATGAACCTGAGCCTCCAGCGCGTGGAGGGCAACCGGAACTTCACGAACAAGATCTGGAACGCGGTGCGGTTTGTGCTGTCGCAGTTCGGGGATCAGGAGTCAGGGGACAGGGGGCAGGAACCAAGAACCAACCTACCAACCTACCAATCTCCCAACCTACCAATCTCCCAATCTACCAACCTACCAACCTACCAATCTACCAACTTACCAATTTACCAATCTACCGATCTACCAGAGCGCTGGATCCTCAGCCGCCTCGCCGCGACGATCAGCGACGCGACGCGGCTGATGGACGGTTTCCAGTACGGCGAGGCGGGCCGCCAGATCTACGAGTTCTTCTGGGGAGAGTTCTGCGACTGGTATCTGGAGATCAGCAAGATCGCCCTGTATCGCGGGGACGCGGCCGCCCAGGCGCGCACGCGGGCGACCCTGGTCAAGGTGCTGGACGCATCGCTGCGGCTGCTGCATCCCTTCATCCCCTACGTGACGGAGGAGACCTGGGGCTACCTGAAGCAGGCGATCGGAGGTCAAGATTGGCCAGCGGCGCTGATGATCGCGACGTGGCCCACGCCGGGGCCGGTCGATCCCGCAGCCGACGCGGACATGGCAACGGTCATGGAGATCGTGCGGGCGATCCGCAACGCGCGTTCTGAATACACCGTGAAGCCCGGTCAGGCCATCGCCGCAGCATTCGCGGCCGGTGATCAGGAGGCGTTGCTGCGCGAGCAGGCCGAGACCCTCTGTTCACTGGCCCGACTGGACCCGGACCAGGTCAGCATCGCCGGCCGGCTGGACGCGCCCGCCCAGGCGCTGACCCTGGTGACCGGCGCGGTGACCACCTACCTGCCCATGTCCGGGCTGGTGGACCTGAACGCGGAACAGGGGCGGCTCCGCAAGGAGCTGGCCGAGACAGAGGCGCAGATCGCCCGCAGCCAGAGCCTGCTGGCCGGCCCGTTTGCCCAGCGCGCGCCGGCAGATGTGGTGCAACGGGAGCGCGACAAGCAGGCTGATCTACATGCGCGCGGCGAGCGCTTACGGGCGCGGCTGGCCGCTCTGGCTGCATAGAGCATGCGTATCTTCTCAATAATCTGGGGCGAACGTGCCTGGCACTTCCGAAAAGTGCCAGGCACGTGATGGCGATGCCCCTATCTATTGAGAGGATACGAGCATGCGTACGTCCTGTCGGCGCGATCTGCCATCGACCCACGAATTGCATCGAACGGTTGCGCAATATGACGCAAGTCATTGTGGCTATGGCCGTGAAGCGATAAAGTACGGACAAAGTTTGGGCGCATTTCATCACAGCCGCGTTGAACACAGTCAGCATTTTCATCGTACTCAGCCCTGAATGCGCCCGCTTTGCACGCTTGAGGGGCGCCTATGGCGCCCCTTTTCTGACAGTCCCTGGCCTGGCGATAACATCAATCCCACAAGTCAGGGATTGTGCTATGGGGAGGAGCGCCTCATGGTCCAAACCGAGTCGAGGTGGGCGCACTCACCCCTCATCACAATCGGTGGCGAGGCGGTCGGCCCCGCGGCGCATGTTGCCGCCGGGGTGGCGAGTCATAGACGTCGGCTGGCGAGCGAGCCGGTTGCTGCGCACCCTGCACTGGAATTCGAGCGCAGGAGCGCCGGTCCGGGATTGTGGGCACGGCGAACTCGCCCTCTCACAATCTGTGAGCGAAAGCGTCTCGCTCTGGGGGCGCTGTTACTGGCCGGGGTGGTGTGCGCGTTGGGAGTGTGTCTGTGTCGGAAGGCCAGGTGTCAGCGGGTCGCCTGATCGCGCCAGAGCACCTCTATTGACCTACCCTCATACTTGTGATAAGTTCTACAAATAGACTACGCGCCTATATCATGACGAAAGTCATATAGGCGCCGGGTCGAATCTGTTATAATGTGCTTCGTGTCACAGGGCGCGGATCGTTCGCGCGCCGCAGTTCTGAACCCCTTGGGAGGATATCGTTTATGACCCTTGCCTGCCTTCGCCTGCGACACCAGCGCTGGTTCCTCACCGGCGCCCTGGCGTTGCTCTTCCTGCTCACTGTGGCGGCGGGGCCGAGTGCGGCCCAGGGCGAAAACCAGAGTTGTGTGGGCTGCCACAAAAACCCGGGTCTGGGTGTAGAGCTTGCCAGCGGGGAATTCCTGCCTTTGACCCTGGATCCGGCCGTCTTTCAAGCCTCGGTCCACGGCAAGGCTGGCCTGACATGTATCTCCTGCCATACGAACATTTCAGGCTATCCGCATCCCAAACTGACCGCCGGTGATCGGCGCAGTTTCCAGTTGGAGCGCTATACCCAATGCCAGAGCTGCCACCAGGCGCAGTATAATCAGACCCTGGACAGCAACCACGCGCGAGCCCTGGCGGGGGGGAATCGCCAGGCGGCCATCTGCACCGACTGTCACGGCGCACACGATGTGACGTCGCCCCACGAACCGCGGCAGAAGATCTCGGCGATCTGCCAGAAGTGCCACAGCACGATCTACGAGCAATACGCGGGCAGTGTGCACGGCGCGGCGCTATCACAGGACAGCAACCCCGACGTGCCGGTGTGCACCGATTGTCACGGCACCCACCGCCAGGAAGACCCGACCACCGCGGCATTTCGGCTCAAGTCGCCCGATATCTGCGGTGGGTGTCATGGCGATGCGGCCCTGATGCGCAAGTATGGCATCTCGACCGATGTCTTCAACACCTACGTCGCGGATTTCCACGGGACGACCGTGATGCTGTTCGAGAAGCAGTCCCCCGATCAACCGACGAACAAGGCCGTCTGCACCGACTGCCACGGGGTTCACGATATCAAGCAGGTAACGAGCGCCGATTCGACTGTAGTGAAGCAGAACCTCCTGGTGACGTGCCAGAAGTGCCACCCGGACGCCAGCGCGAACTTCCCCGATAGCTGGGTCGGCCACTTCCAGCCCAGCCGTGATCGCTATGCGCTGGTGTACTATGTCAACCTCTTCTACCGCATCCTGATCCCGGCGGTCATCGGCGCGATGGCGTTGTTTGTCCTGGTGGACGCAGCACGCCGCGTTGCCAACCGTTTCCGGCGCAAGGGGGCATGAGACATGGCTAAGCAGGACAACGCACAGCAGATGCACAAGACTTATCCCCGTTTTGTACCGGCACAGCGTATCGAACACGCGCTGCTGATCCTTTCCTTCACTGCGCTATGTGTGACGGGCTTGCCGCAGAAGTTTGCCGGGAACGCCGTGGCTGAATGGATGATCCAGGTGATGGGGGGTATCGAGCTGGTTCGCACGATCCACCACATTTCCGCGCTCCTTTTCATCCTGGAAGGGATCTATCACTTCGTCGTCGTGGCCCACAAAGTGCTGGTACAACGGGTGGAACTCAGTCTACTGCCCGGCGCGCGGGACATCGTCGACGCGATCGATGTGTTGCGCCACAATCTGGGCCTGACGAAAGAACACCCGAAGATGCCCCGCTACAACTTCGCTGAAAAGGCCGAGTACTGGGCTATGATGTGGGGTGGGATCGTCATGGCGCTCACCGGCTTCATGTTGTGGAACCCGATTTTCGTCAGCAAACTGTTGCCCGGCGAAGTGATCCCGGCGGCCAAGGCTGCGCACGGCGGTGAGGCGGTATTGGCCGCGTTGGCCATCATCGTCTGGCACTTCTACAACGCACACCTGAAGACCTTCAACAAGAGCATGTTCACCGGCAAGATGACCGCGCACCAGATGACCGAAGAACACGGCGAGGAGATGGCGCAGATCGACGCGGGTTACACCCGCCCCAAACCCACACCTGGAGCGATCCAACGCCGCGAGCGGGTCTTTCTGCCGGTGGCGCTGGCCCTGGCGGTGACGCTGATCGGCGGGTTGTACTGGTTCACCACATTTGAAACCACGGCCATCGCGACGCTGCCCGCCACGACCGTGCCGGCCTTTGCGCCCCTACCCACGCCGGCGCCCACACCCAGCGTGGTCGCGCAGGAGATCGGCGCGGTGATCCCGCATCCGGTCGAGGGCCAGGAGCAGTGTCACGACTGCCATTTCGCAAACGGCTCCTTGCCCTATCCCGCGGATCACGTGGACCGGCCCAACGCATCGTGTCAGATCTGCCATCGCCCCAGCACCCCTGAGGAGCTGGCAGTCATCGCCACGCAGGCAGGACGCATCCCACACGCGGTCGAGGGCAAGGAGACTTGTGATCTGTGCCACGGCGCGGCCGGCTCGCTGGCGCCGCTCCCGAAGACTCACGCCGGCCGGACCAACGCGACCTGCACGATGTGCCATCAGCCAGTCGCGGGCGTGGCCGCGCCCGTGGTGAGCGTCGCCAAGCCGATCCCGCACAGCAGCACCGAGGCGACCTATCAGGACTGCACACTCTGTCATGGGCTCGACAAGCTGAAACCGTTCCCGGAGAATCATGCCAGCTTCACAGTCGATACTTGCACCGCGTGTCACGGATTGGCGCCAGTGACCAGCACGCCCGCGGCGAGCGAGACCCCGGCAGCGGGTGGCCCCGGGGCGATCCCGCACAGCATCACCGAGGCGACCTATCAGGACTGCACGCTGTGTCATGGGCTCGACAAGCTGAAGCCGTTCCCGGAAAACCATGCCAGTTTCACGGTTGACACGTGCACCGCGTGTCACCAACCGGCCGCGACTGTGGGCGGCGGCACACCGACCGCGGAGGAAACGCCAACTGCGGGTGGGCCCAAGCCGATCCCACACAGCATCACCGAGGCCCCTTTCCAGGAATGTGCATCTTGTCACGGCGGGCCTGGGGCGCTCCTGCCGTATCCGGACAATCACGCCAGCTTCACGGTTGACAGTTGTACCAGTTGTCACGTGCCGCCGACGGCCGAAACCGTGGTGACGGTCGATATTCCGCAGCCCGTGCCGCACAGCATGACGAAGGAAATCTACCAGGATTGTCAGATCTGTCACGCCCCAGATATGACGCTGGGAATCCCTGCGCCGGCGTATCACGCTGGTTTTCTCAACGACACCTGTACCGCGTGTCATCAACCGGGGCAGGGGTAGGGCGCCTCTTCATTCGACTGAACCGCAAATGCGAAGGACCCGAGGGCAGTTTGTAACCCTGCGGGTCCTTCTGTTGTTTGGAGAACCGATCGGGTGCGGCTATGGCACGATGACGGCCCGCACGTCACCGCCGAACTGCTCCAGCGCGTCCATCACCGCGTTGATCGGGTCGGCCGCCAGAGGCACGGTGCGGGTGACCACGTGCGAGAGGTCCAGGATGCCCCGGCGGGCAAACTCGATCAACAACGGCAGCTCCTGCATCAGATGATCGGAGCAGCCGATGATCTCCGCTTCCTTGCCCAGCAGCTCCCGGTAAGAGTACACCTCGAACGGCCTGGTGGTGATGCCGGCCAGCCCGGCTCGCCCCATCACCCCCAACGCGAGGACTGCCTGGCGCATAGTCACGGGCAATCCGATCAGCTCCAGCGCCACGTCCACCCCCTTGCCGCCAGTCAGCCGCTTGATCTCAGCGACCGGGTCGCCGGCCGCGGCGTTCACCGGGATCGCGCCGTAGCGCTCGGCCAACTCCAGCTTGGCCGGGTTGATGTCCACCGCGAACACGTCCAGCGCGCCCATGCCTTTGGCCAGTTGGATCGCGGACATGCCCAGGCCGCCGGTCCCTAAAACGGCCACCGTTTCGCCGGGTCGGAGCCGGGTCTTACGCAGCGCATGGAACGAAGTGGCGGACGAGCACATCATGATCGCACCGTGCTCGAACGGAATCTCGGCCGGCAACGGGATCACCCCGCGCTCGGGCGCCGCGATATACTCCGCGTAGCCGCCGTCGCGATCCTTGCCGAGCATCTGTCCCTGGACGCAGAACTGCTCGTTGCCGCGGCTGCAATAGTGGCACTGGCCGCAGGTCACCAGGTAGTGCAGGCAGACCCGGTCGCCCGGTTGGAAACGCGTGACCCCCTCGCCGACCGCCTCGACCACCCCTGCGATTTCGTGGCCCAGCGTTTGCGGCAGCGGACCTGTGGAGGACGCGCCGGCCCGGTAGTGGACATCGGAATGGCAGATTCCCGCGGCCCTGATCCGCACCAGGACATCGCGTGCGCCGACCGCGGGCACGGGGATCTCTTGCATGGCCAGCGGCCGGCCGATCTCGACCAGGCGAACAGCTTTCATGGAGTGAGCTCCTTTGGGTGCATCGAACG
>MNXL01000248.1 GCA_001871755.1 Anaerolineae bacterium CG2_30_64_16 | reverse complement strand
CATTTTCCAGGTTTCAACCAGCGTTTCTATCCGGTTTATCCATCATATGCCGGACGAAAGACGGAATTCTTTTCTCGAATCCCTGGATCTCAGGACTAAAAAATGATGAAATAGGCATTCAAGAACAGAGATTCGTCGCAGATTTCGATGAAAAATGGTTCGCAACGGCTAGTCTCTGCCTTGACACAGACGTCTGGGGAGGCCCAAACCCCGTCAAGTCAAATGAGGGACAGTACCGGAATAGCACAATGCCGATGATGATAATCACCAGCATACCCCAACCGAGCCAGGAAGGCAGCGCGTTATTACTGTGCGCTTCGACCCAGTCTATGAAGAAACCTGTGAGGAGCAGCAAGAAACCGAACAATAGAAACCAGGCAATCGCCCAACGGCCAGGGTCTGCCCCAACGCTGTTGATAAGGCCGTCAGACAATATCCCTCCCAAGCTATCCGCGACAACCACGACACCAAAACCAAAGACACCAAAAACCGTGTGAAGTATCGCCACTGCAATCAACCAACGACCGATCCAGCGTTTCGGAATAATTTCTGTCAGACCAGCCTGATTTTTCTTTACCATCCTTTACACCTCTCGCTTTGCGTTGCCCGGCACTCTTTCACGGCCCGGTGTCGCCTCGGCTCCCAACAGGGCGCGCACCGCCATCTCTGTCGCTTGCCAGATCGCTTCGTCGGCGGCCAGTTCCGGGTGCGTCACCAGTTGCAGCCCCAGACCGTCGGTGATAGCCAGCAGCAGCGCCGCCAGCCCGTCCAGTGGGATCGCCGGGGCAATGACGCCCCGCGCCACCGCATCGGCCAGACCCTCCGGGAGCGCCCCTTGAAACTGGCGAAAGAGGTCATCCAGCTCGCGAGCCACCAGGGGGTTCTGGCGGGCCACCGTCCAGCACTCAAAGATCAGATTAAAGTGGGCCGGGTCGCTCTCGACCACGATTCGCAGCGCGCCTTTACTCCTCCAGCCAGCCCCTGGCGGCGACGTCCGCCTCGGTGAGCGGCCGGGAGAAGATCTTGTCCATCTTGAGCAGCAGGCCCATCTTGCCCTGAGCTTTGTACTTGCCGGTCATAAGAGCCATCGCCCCACTCAGCTCTTTGCGGGCGATGGCCAGCCAGACGTCGGCCGGGGTGGTAATGGTCAGGGCCGGCTTGGCGGCCACGCCCCGCTCACAGCGGCATTGGCCGTCTTGGATGGTCAGGTACCACTCGCCGCCCCCTTCGCCACTGACGTGGAATTGGATGACGGTCTCCATATCGCCGGCCTGCTCCGGGTCTAAGGACAGCGCCATGCCTTCGATGGCCTGGGCACAGGTGCGCGGTCGCATATCGGCTGTTTCATTCGACATTTTGTTCCTCCTGAGACATATTACGTTTTACGTTTACGTTTACGTTTTACGTTTTACGTTTGCGTTTCACGTGCGCCTCCGAATATCTTGTCGAGCTGCATCAGTAATTCCAGGTCGCCGGTAGCGGTATAGGCCCCGCCCAGGAGGGCCTCGGCGCCGCTACGTTCCCCCCGGGCGACGGCCGTCCACACCTCGACCGGGCTTTCGATCACCAGCGTGGGCTGATCCGCCTCGCCGGGGTGGAAGGTGCAGCGGCCCGATCCGATCTCCAGGTAGCCCGCGCCGCCGCCGTCGCCGCTCAAGTGGAACTGCAGGCTGGCCCGCAGACCTTGGGCCGCGGTCGCGTCGAAAGCCAGCGGCATAAACTCGACCAGCCGCAGGCCGGTCACGCCAGCCGGAGCTGGTCCGCCAGCCGGTATCCCGCCGATACGCCGGCCGCCCAGCCGCACCGCCGCACGTTGGGGATACCAACGGGGGAACCAGGAGGAGAAAACGATGCCCCCGACCACGCCCACCAGGGGCAGGACGACGCCGGCGATCAGGCTGGTCGGGAAGTCCAGGCCCAGCTTTGCGACGTTGAGGATCACATTCAGGGTAAAGATGCCCCCCCAGGCGGCGGTGATGATCTGGTTTGTCCGGATAAAGATCGGGTCGTTCCAGAAGGCCTTGTCCCAGTCCTCTTTGGCGTAATCGTACGTGAAAGGACTGCCGGCGAGGAGCGAGCCCCAGGCGACGCCGGCCAGGGCCAGGTAAACCAGCGCGCCGCCATAGGTGATGAAGAGGTCGCTCCCGGCCAGGCTCGTGACGCCAAAGGCAACGGCAAAGTAGCCGAGGGTGACCAGGTCGAGGGTCTTGGGATTGCGGATGTAGGCCCGATAGCCGTTGAGCAGCACGGCGGCGATCAGCGCCCCGCCCATCCCGGCCACGTCCAGCCCCGGCCCGGAAAGCGACCAGTAGATGATCCAGGGCATGAAGCCGATAAAGACCCAGGCCATACCGGGGATGCGGGGTTTCCTTCGACTGTCCCTTCGGCTTCGCTCAGGACAAGGCTCAGGACGGGTCTGCTTCGTCATCGTTACACCTCCAGTGTGGTCGAAAAGAGTTGATTGAAGCGGATCAGCAGGCCCAGGTCGCCCTCGATGGTGTACTTCCCCTGCATCATCGCCTGCGCGCCGTCCAGCTCGCCCCGGCTGATGGCCAGCCAGACTTCCGAAGGAGTGTGGATGGTCAACGTGGGTTCAGGGTGCGCGCCCTCGAAGGCAGCGCACTGGCCCTCGGCGATACGCAGGGAGTACTGCCCCGGCTCCTGGCCATTCACGTCGAATTGAACCACGGCCTGCATATCACCAGCCGCCTGGGGATTGAAGACCAGCGCCATCCCGGCGACGATGTCGCGCATCGTGTCGCGCGAGGTAGGCGGCGGCAGCCGTGCGCTGCCCTGAGCTTGCCGAAGGGTCCCCGGCTCGCCCTCGTCCAACCCGGCTTCAGCTTCCGGGCGGGCGACGACGCTGTTCCAGTAGGCGTTCGCCATGCGGGAGTAGACGGCGGGATCCTCCACCAGCGGCCGGTCCAACACCACCTGCGTCTCCGGCGTGACGTGACCCAGCTCGACCACCTCTCGCCCGGCGCAACGAGCAGCCTCGGTGTACCACTGCAGGCTCTCCCGCAGCGCCGGCTGCCTCAACAACTCCCCCCCGGCGCACAGAATGGCGGTGACCAGTTCCATCTCGGGCGCGGAGGTGAAGCGGCGGAATGGCTCCACCAGCCCGGAGAAGTGATGTCGCTCCGGGAAGCCGCAGTTGGAGATGATCACCACCTTCTTGGGCCACTCCTCCTCGTAGCGCATGGGGTGGATGTACTCATCGCCCCGTTGGACGATGTACGGTTTGGCCAGGGGGATAAAGCGGTCCATAAACGTCTTCATCTGCCCCGTGACGTTAAAGATGTACAGCGGCGAAGCGTAGACCAGGACGTCCGCCTGCCGGATCTTTTCCAGCAGTCCGGGCATGTCGTCCTGGTGGACGCACACGCCGGGCGTCCTGGTCCAGCAGGTGAAACAGCCCCGACAGTAGTTGATCTCCTTGTCCTTGAGGTACACCACCTCCGTCTCCGCGCCCGCTTCCCGCGCCCCTTCCATGAAAGGCTGCAGGAGGCGGTCGGTGTTGCTCTTCCTCCCCCGCGGACTGCCGTTGAAAGCCAGAACTTGCATCCGTTTGCCTCCTTTGTGTCTCTGTGGTTATTCGTCATGGCCATCACCCATTGCTTCGATTTTTTCGATTGCCTCCTCACACCACTTGAGCCAGCCCTCCTCGCATTGGATGCC
This sequence comes from Anaerolineae bacterium CG2_30_64_16, assembly GCA_001871755.1. Classification (GTDB taxonomy): domain Bacteria; phylum Chloroflexota; class Anaerolineae; order CG2-30-64-16; family CG2-30-64-16; genus CG2-30-64-16. The sequence goes on along the minus strand of MNXL01000248.1, from coordinate 5,594 downwards.
CGCGTCCAGGGTCAGGCCCCAGAAAAAGCCCTCCCGCTCCAGGCCCGTGGCCTCTACGTTCTGCCGCAATACCTCCCGTACCGGCCCCTGGTAGGCGGCCAGTCGCTCCTGGTGCAATGCCAGATGATGGCGCAACCGGGCCAGCATCTCTTCCTTCTCCAGGCTCCCACCAAAGAAGATCTGGATCAGGAAGGGGACACGAAGCGGCGACAGGCCTAGCGGCTCCCGCAGCCAGCGCTGCAGTTCCTCACGCCCGACGCCGGTGATGGTGTAAACCTTGCGGTTGGGCCTGTCTTCCTGGTGTTCCACTTCCATCGTCAGCAGGCCCTCCTCCACCATCCGGCTCAGGGTGGGATAGATCTGGCTGAGGTTGGCGTTCCAGAAGTGGTGGATGGACTGGTCGAAGTATCGCTTCAGGTCGTAGCCGGTCATAGGGGCATAACTGAGGAAACCCAGCAGGGCGTGTTTCAATGACATACCGACATCCTTTCCTTGCCAGGCGCCAGGCAGTATCCTCTCAATAGATAGGGGCATCGCCATCACGTGCCTGGCACTTTTCGGAAGTGCCAGGCACGTTCGCCCCAGATTATTGAGAAGATACGCCAGGCACTTGTTCGCCTTTCAAGTTGCCAAAAAAAGTGCAAGTTGCGCTGATACATATCTGTTTCCGTGAGCAAGTGCCTGGCACCTTTATATAATCCTGGAATTATATCATTAGTTGTCTATATAAGACCTGATATATTGTACACCATTTTCTCGGCGTTGTCAAGTCGGCGAGGGGAGAGAACCGAGGGCAAAATCACAGCGCTATGGACCATCCCGGATTTGACAAGACGACGATTTGCAACTATAATGGTTACAGTTTGGAGAGGCCAGCCGATGAGTCTGAGCAGTCGTTTTGCGGTCGCCGTTCACGTGCTGACCTTGCTGGCCCAGGTCGAGGACAGGCCAGCTACGTCAGAGTACATGGCCGGCAGCATCAACACCGACCCTGTGGTCGTCCGGCGTATCCTGGGCGCTCTGCGTAAGGCCGGCCTGGTGACCACACAACCGGGCGTGGGCGGCGGGTCGAGCCTGGCGCGCGACCCAGAGCAGATCACGCTGCTGGACGTGTACCGGGCCGTGGAAAAAGGGCGCCTGTTTTCTCTCCACCACCGGCCGCCTAACCCGCACGGCGTGGTCGGGGGGAACATCCAGACCACCCTGGAAAGCGTCTTTGGCGAGGCGGAAGCGGCTATGGAGGAGGTGTTGGCCGGCATAACGGTGACCCAGGTGTTGCAGGACGTCGTGGCCTGCGCTGGTCAGGTGGTTGAACAATAGACATTATCGGAAATAAATATCCTTGCCACGAATTACACGAATTCACACGAATTTTTCGTGGTAATTCGTGTGAATTCGTGGCAGAAAAGCCGCGTTGGATTGTTTCCGGATCAGATCCTCTGCCTGCACGGCCGGCTGGATCGGCCATTGGTGCTCGCGTTCTTGCAGGCTGCCGGCCGGCGCGCGGCCGCGTGGACCGCCGGCTCGGTCTTCATCCACGTCAGCGGCCACGGCTTCCTCCAGGGCGAGACGGCCGAGGAGGCGCGGGCTGGCCTGCTGTTCGACGACTCGGAAGATGTGGCCGACAACGATCACCTGTTCTGGGATGACCTCTTCGCCGCGCTGGCGCTGCCGGCTGGGGTCAGGCTCACGCTGCAGCCCGACTTCTGACACGCGAACCTGCTGGCGGGCCGTGTGTCCGCTCACGCGGACGCGCTGGTGATGAAGGCAGCGCCCGGCGCGGAGCTGACGTGCCGCGCGCACAACCTGCCCCCGGAACCATCCGGCCCAACCGCATGGGGTCATCTCGTACTATAAAACCAGGAGCCTGGGCCGGTCTACCGCGATCATCTTGAGGATCGGGGGTGACGAGAAACCATCTGTAAGGTGGGCGCGTCACGGTCGTCATCGTCGAGCTCTGGGGATAAGTTCATGCCCCCAAGGGGCTACGAACTTATCCCCTGCACCCGATGGCGAGGAAATTGGCGGACTTGCGGGGCGTAGCCGTGATTTTCAAACACACGCGCCCCGTCTACCAGGCGGGCCGCGTGTCGGATCAACGGTCAGGCGGTCTTGAGGTACTCGCGGATCAACAGTGCGGCGGTTGCGCCTTCGCCTGCCGCCGAGGCCACCTGCTTGGTGCTGCCAGCGCGCACGTCCCCCGCGGCGAAGATGCCCGGGAGACTGGTCTCCAGGAAACCTGGCTCGCGGTTTTCGAAGCCGCGCGGCCGCGCGCCGTCATGCACCAGGTCGTGCCCGGTCACAACAAAGCCCCACCGGTCGAGGCGGATCTGCTCGGGCTTCAAGAACCCGGTGTTGGGCGTCAGGCCGATGAAGACGAAGACACCCGCGGGGTGGATGACCTCGGCGCTGGCGCTCTGGCTGTCCCGGATGTGACCGCCTTGAGCTTGCCGCCCGCGCCGTCGAAGCGCACGACCTCGGTGTTGAAGCGCACCTCGATCTTGGGATGACGCAACACTTTTTCCTGGATGACCTGGCTGGCTTTGAGTTGGTCGCCGCGGACGAGCAGGGTCACCTTCTCGGCCAGGCTGACCAGAAAGAGGCTCTCCTCAGCCGCACTGTTGCCGCCGCCGATGACCGCGACCGGCAGGCCCCGGTAGAACGGTCCATCACAGGTGGCGCAGAAGTGGACGCCGGCGCCGATGAAGTCGTTCTCGCCCGGCGCGCCCAGGCGGCGATAGCGGCTGCCGGTGGTCAACAAGAGCGCGCGGGCGCTGTACTCGCTGCCGTCGGCTGTGCCCACGCAGTGGTAGTTGTCGTGGCTATGCACATCAGCCACATCCTGCGCCTGGAGCATCTCGACGCCGAAGCGAGCCGCTTGCTGGCGCAACTGGTCGGCGAACCGCGCACCCTCGATCCCTTCGGCGAAGCCGGACATGTTGTCCAGGCGCTCGGTGGCTGCGGCCTGGCCGCCCAGCGCGGCGCGCTCGATGACCAGCGTGGCGATGCCCTCCCGCGCCGCGTAGAGCGCCCCAGTCAGGCCGGCCGGCCCACCGCCGACCACGATCAGGTCGTAATGGCCCCGCTCGGCCGTCATCTTCAAGCCCAGCTTGGTCGCCAACGCGGCGTTGGAGGGCTCCACCAGGAGCAAGCCATCGGCGAACTCGATGGTCGGGATGATGCGTTTGCCGCCATTTTTCGCCAGCACGTAGGCCTCGCCGGCCTTGTCCTGCTCGATGTCTACCCAGCGGTAGGCGATCTGGTGCTCGCCCAGGAACTGTTTGCTCCGCCGGCAGTCGGGGCACCAGTACGCGCCGTAGACGGTGATGTCGGGCTGGGTCATTGCGCCACCTTCACCCCACGCCAGAACGCGACGTAGCCTTTGATCTGCCCGGCGGCATCTTTCGGCGCAGGGTAATACCACGCCGCGCCGGCATTGGCCTTGCCCTCCACCACCACGTCGTAGTAGCTGGCTACGCCTTTCCACGGGCAGGTGGTGTGCGCGTCACTGGGCCGAAAATGCTCCAGTCGGATGCTTTCCGGCGGAAAATAGTGGTTGCCTTCGACCACGATGGTTTGATCGCTCTCGGCCAGGACGGCCCCGTTCCAAATCGCTTTCATCGCTCTGTTCCTCGTTTTGCAGCAAAGTTGCAGGTTGATACTCGCCCGCTCGAATTTTCAGACGTTCAACACGCGCCAGATCTTACCTCAGCGCTACGCGTCCTCTGTTTCGGCTTTCAAAGCGGCCAGCAGCGCCTCGAACTCCTCACGGCAGTCGCCGCAGCGGTCCAGGTGGTCCTGAACCAATGGCATAGCCTCGGCCGCGTTCTTGCCGGCCAGGTGCAGCTCGGCGAAACGGTCGAGCTTCTCGAAGCATTCGTCGCAGCCGATTTCGACGGGCCGGGTCGCGGCGATCATCTGCGCCATCTTCCGGATGGTATCTGGTTTTGGCATCGTCCTTTTCATCTACGCCTCGCTGAACATGGCCAGCATCTCGTCCGGCGACAGTCCTTCGCGCATCATCCGACCCTGCAACCGTTGGCGCGCGTCGTGCAGCAGCTTGTACAGCGCATTGCGATTCGTGCCCATGCGCTGCGCGACCTCTTGCAACGGCATACCGCCCTGCATCACCGCCATCATCGCCTGCCGCTGCCGGTCGGTCAATTCCTCGGCGATGATGCGCTGGATTTTCTCCATCATCATCGTCCGGACTGCGATCTGGCCGGGGTCTGGAGCCTTGTCGGTCAGCACCGCTGGCGTGAAGTCAGACTCTTCGTGCTCCGCCAGCAAGTCTTGCAGGGAAACATCGCGCCAGCGGCGGCGGCGCAGCTCCGTCAATGCCACTCGGACCGCGACCTTCTGCGCCCAGGTCGTGAAACGCGCTTCGCCCCGGAAGGAGGCCAGCTCGCGCAGCACTTTGAGCAGCGCGTCCTGGGTGAAATCCTCCAGGTCGGATTCCGTTACGCCACGGCCCGCCAGCGCGTAGCGCAAGCCGCGCAGCAGGATCGCGCGCAGGTCGGTGAGGGCTGTGTCGGCTTGTGGACTGAGCAGGGCCTCCCGCCATTCCAGGTTGGTGCGGTCGCTCATCGGTTGGCTTTCTGTGTTGACTGATGCAGGACGGGTTCACTGCTTGTGACAATAGCTCTGAGGGCAACAACTATACCACAAACGGACGTTCTGACCAAGCCACGCCCGGTTGTACATGGAATCCACCCCGCAGGACGTCCTCGTCCCGGCCTATACCGACAATGCTCCAGATGTCCTGAGCGCGCCCCATCTTACCCCGACGGATGGGGAGCAAGATCAGGTGCGACAGATGCAACATCCGCCGGGGTAAGATGCGCTGCACGCACATCGTCAACAAGGATGATGCCGGAAGGCGATCGAACACGAATCAAACCGGACCAAACGGCCCGGACGAATGTGATGGAGGAACAATGACTGAGCTACAGAGATTCCGGGCCGACAAAGATCGCTTCTTTGCCAAGGATCCACACAGCCCCCTCACGCACGAGCAGAAGCATCACTTCGAGGGCCTGCGCTACTTCCCGGAGAATCGCGCGTTGCGCCTGGAAGTGGCGATTGAGGCGTACCCGACGCAGGAAACAGTCAAGATGCAGACGACGACGGGCGATGCGCAGAACTATACCCGCTACGGCCGGATCAAGTTCAGCGTCGAAGATCAGGAGGTTGCCTTGACGGTCTTTGCCAGCGAGGACGGCTTCTTCTTGCCGTTCGCGGATAGCCTGGCGGGGGTAGAGACCTACGGCGCAGGGCGTTATCTCGAGGTGGAGCCGGCGGGCGAGGGCAAATTCCTGGTAGACTTCAATTATGCCTACAACCCGTACTGCGCTTATAATGAGGCCTGGTCGTGCCCGGTCACCCCGGCCGAAAATCGCCTGAAGGCGCCGATCCGCGCCGGGGAGAAGGTCTTTCATGCCTAGACTCAGTAGATCCAGTTTTCTAGACCCGAAGGGTTTTTGGGAAGACGTGTCGCCGTGAAATGACCTCGATACAAGAAACCCTTCGGGTCTGGACCTGCTTTCTCGCTATAACTACGATGAATTCGTGCCGGCGAAGTTCGAACCGTGGCT
>MNXL01000249.1 GCA_001871755.1 Anaerolineae bacterium CG2_30_64_16 | reverse complement strand
CGGTCTCCGACCGCCCGTCGTGGCTCGGTCAGGAGACCGGCCACAGCAAGTAAGGCCCCGGAAAATTGAGCAGATACCACACGTTTCTCCTGTTGTCAGGATTCCCTCGAGGAATTCCGGCCAACAGATCTACTCCTTGACTCGGCGCCGTCATCCCTCGCAGTATACAGCAGAAGGCGTTGGCCGTCAACGCGTTTTGCGCGGGGAAAGACCCTCGATGTCGTGTGCCGCGCGTGCCCTTGACGCCGCGCCCCCATCGCGGTACAATCTAGACAAACATTTGAGCGATACCAGCCTGAGTTCCCTTGAGTTCCCTGGTTTCCCTGAGTTCCCTATTTCCCGAAGCCGTGCGTCTTTCCGCAACACGCAATACGCACTCCCACCCGAGGTCCTCATGGCCAAAACAAAAACCCGCTACGTCTGTCAAACCTGCGGCAGCGCCCAGGCCAAATGGATGGGCAAATGCCCGGACTGCGGCGAGTGGAACACGCTGGTCGAGATGGTGATCCAAGAGCCGGCGCCGGGCCGGCCGGCCGCGCTGGTCGCCGGCGCACCCACGACCCCCCAGCCCCTCCCGGACATCCCCGCGGACGGCTACGAGCGCATCCCCGTGCCGATCGGCGAGCTCAGTCGCGTGTTGGGCGGCGGGATTGTGCCCGGCTCAGTGGTGCTGATCAGCGGGGACCCTGGCATCGGCAAGAGCACGTTGCTGTTGCAATTATGCGCTGTGCTGGCCGAAGACGGCGGAAAAGTGCTCTACGTCTCGGGCGAGGAGTCGGCTGCGCAGATCAAGCTGCGCGCCGAGCGGCTGGGCATCACCACGCCGAACGTGCTGGTGCTGGCCGACACGCACCTGGAGAGCGTGATGGCGCACATCGAAAAGACGCAACCCAGGGTAGTCGTCGTCGATTCGGTGCAGAGCATCTACTCCGACGCGATCAGTTCGGGCGCGGGCAGCGTGACCCAGGTGCGCGACTGTTCCACGCAACTACTGCGGCTGGCCAAATCGCAGACCTTCCCGCTCTTCCTGGTGGGCCACGTGACCAAAGAGGGCGCCATCGCCGGCCCGCGCGTGCTCGAACACATGGTGGACACCGTGCTCTATCTGGAGGGGGAGCGGTTTCATTCCTTCCGGCTGCTGCGCTCGGTGAAGAACCGTTTCGGCTCCACCAACGAGGTCGGCGTGTTCGAGATGGCCGAGAAGGGGCTGGTCGAAGTGCGTAATCCGTCCGAGGCGTTCCTGGCTGAACGGCTACCTAACTCGGCCGGCTCCGCGATCGCGGTGACGATGGAGGGTACCCGGCCGATCCTGGTGGAGGTGCAGGCGCTCACCAGCGCGACCAGCTTTGCGCAGCCGCGGCGCACCGCGAACGGCGTGGACTTCAACCGCCTGCTGCTCATCACGGCCGTGCTGAGCAAGCGGGTGCGCGCCCGGCTGGCCGACCAGGACATCTTCGTCAACGTGGTGGGCGGGCTAGAGGTGCAGGAGCCGGCCGCGGACCTGGCCATCGCGGCCGCCATCGCGTCGTCGGCGCGCAATCGGCCTGTGGCGGCCGATCTGGCGTTGGTGGGCGAGGTGGGGCTGAGCGGCGAACTGCGCAGCGTGGGCCAACTCCCGCGACGGCTGAACGAGGCGGCCAAGCTCGGGTTCACCCGCGTGCTCGTGCCGAAGACCGCGACGCGCAAGCTGGAGCACCCACCCGCGGGCTTGCAGGTGTTGGGCGCCCGCACGCTGCGCGAGGCGCTGGAGATCGCCCTGATGCCGGCGGCGGCGGCGGCGGGCAGCGGATAAGCGGATGGAATTACCATTGCAATAACTTACCATTTGTGGTAAGATAACCGCATGGAATTCCGGAGATTACTCGAGATCGCTGGGGATGAACCTGTCGTGGAGACGGGACTGCTGGCCGCGGGTGACGTCAGCACAGCGGAGATCCGCAAGCAACTGTCGCGTTGGGCCGCCAGCGGACGGCTTTATCAGTTGCGCCGCGGGGTCTATGCACTGGCGCCTCCCTTTCAGAAGAGCAAACCCCATCCCTTCCTGATCGCCAATCGGCTTGTGCCTGGCTCATACGTGAGCTGCCAGTCGGCGCTGGCCTACAGCGGACTCATCCCGGAATACACTCCGGTGATCATCAGCGTGACCACGGCTCGGCCCGGCCGGTGGGATACGCCGCTGGGCAGCTTCGAATACCGTCACGTGCAGGCCAAACTCATGCGAGGTTACCGGCATGTCGACCTGGGTGGGGGGCAGAGTGCGTTCGTCGCGCTCCCCGAGAAGGCGTTGCTTGATCTGATCTACCTTCAGCCCGGCGCAGACAAGTACGGTTTTCTGCAGGAGTTGCGCCTGCAGAACCTGGAACGCCTGAACCTGGATGAGCTCCAGCGCCTGGCGATCGCCACTGAAAGCCTCAAGCTGCTCAGGGCCACCGATCACATCCGTACGTTAGCCGAGACAGAAGCGCGGGAGTACGTGGCTCTATGAAAGAGCACCTGGCACAGCTTGTCCACGCCGCGCCGACGCCTGTCCATGGCCGCAACCTGGCGCGAGAGTACCTTCAGGCCCGCATCTTGGGCGCCCTCCAACACGCCGGGGCCATGATTCCGCTTGCTTTCCACGGGGGTACTGCCCTTCGATTCCTGTACGCCAGCGCGCGCTACTCGGAAGACCTGGACTTCGCGCTGGAACATTCACGAGAGCAGTACGACTTTCGGGCCTATCTCAAGTCAATCCAATGGTACCTGGGCGAACCGACCTGGCCCGGCCCGAATCTGACGTTGCTCAACAACGCGCTACGGCAAACAGGGTGGCCTGGCCCTGAGCTGACAGAGATCACCTGGCGGGAAGCCGTGAGAGAGCGACTGCGAACTCTGGCCTGGGATCAGGTGGCCGCGGATGTGCGCCCCTTCCTGGAGCCAGGCGCCAATCCGGGCCTATTAACGCTGGATAATCTGCTGCGGGTGTTGGGAGAAGCAGAAGACAGCCATGCCTGAACCGATCATCACCGGCCTGTTGACGGCGGCCCTTTTCCGCGCGGTCGAGAAGATTTGGGAAGAAAGCGCCAAAGCGGCCTGGATGCCCGGCGCCGACGCGATCCGGGCGCGCGTGCTCCGCTTAACCAGGAAGGATAAGGAGAGCCAACGCCGGATTGCCTTCGGCAAGGCCGCGGCGGCCGCGCGCGCCAACATCATCAAGCGCGCCAACGATTCCGCACTGACTGAGAAGGTGCTTGTGCTCCTGGCCGGCGAGATCGACACGCGAGCGGCCGAGGCACTGGCGGAAGAAGGCGCCAGGCTGCTGCTTTTCGCGGACCGTCCCGACCTCGACCGCCTGACCCGCGTCTACACGCAACGAGCATTGCAACTCATCGGCTGGCCTGCAACTTGAAATAGCCCTGCCCGACTACTCCTCGACCTCCAACAGCAGATCAATCAGATGATCGCAGTGCTCCTCGACCTGCTCGTTGTCCTCTTCAGCCGCGGCGCGGCGGATGTCGGCGATGGTGCCGGCGATTTCAGCCGCCAGCAGGCCGTCCAAGTCCGGGCGGTCCAGGGCCATTTGCGCGCGGTCCAGCAGCACCGTCACGCCGGGATCCATGATCTCGAGGTCCGCGGTTCCTCCCCCCTCATAGGCCGCGGCCAGCCTGGCCTGGCTCTGGGCGATTTCATCCGGGCTCAGACGCTGGCGGTCGGCCTTGAGCCGCTCGCTCACCCGCTTGCCGCTCTTGCGCTCTGTCACAGCCACATCCAGGATGGCGTTGACGTCGAGTTGGAAATTGACGGTCACATCGCTGCGGCCGTCCGGTCGGTTGGGCTTGAGGTCCTCCACCATGAAATCGCCCAACAGGATGTTCTGCGAGGCAATCGGGCTCTCACCCTGGTAGACTTTGATCTGGATGGCCTCCTGCCCGGGGTACAGGGTCGAGAACACCTGGCTCTTTCGCACAGGAACGGTGGTGTTGCGCCGGATCAGGGGGGCAAAGCGGTCACTTTGTAGGCGGCCCGTAAAGCCGAAATCGGCGACCTCGATGCCCAACGAAAGCGGTGTCACATCCACCAGGATGGTGTCAATCTTCTCGCCGGCGATGATCCCGGCCTGCACCGACGCCCCCAGGGCTACCGCCGCGTCAGGGTCGATCTCGATGTGCGGTTCCTGCTCCATGCGCGCGGAGACCATGTCCCACACAGCCGGGATGCGAGTCGAGCCGCCGACCAGCAGTACCCGGTCGATATCGGTCGGCTTCAGGTTGGTGTCAGCCAGGGCCTTGTCAACGCTCGTAATGGTCCGGGTGAGCAGATCGTCGATCAGCTCGACGAACTCATCCCGCGCCACCTCGCGGTGGATGTGCAGCGGCCGATCCTTCTTATCTTTGGCGATGTACTCCAGGCTGATCATCGCGTAGGGCGCCGACGAGAGCTCGATCTTGGCTTCCTCGGCCGCGCGCAACAGGCGCGCCCAGGCCTGATGATTCGCTCGCAGATCGGCGCCGTGTTCCTTGGCAAAGTCATTTGCCACCTGCTCGGCCAACCGCTCGTCGAAATCATCGCCACCCAGGTAGTTGTCGCCAGCGGTCGCCAGCACGTCCACCACGCCATTGGACAACTCTATGATGGAAACATCAAAAGTGCCGCCTCCCAGATCATAGACTAACATACGCAAGTCCTGATTGCTCTTCAGGCCATAGCCGTAGGCCAGCGCAGACGCCGTCGGCTCGTTGATGATGCGCTCAACGGTCAGGCCGGCGATCTCACCGGCCTCCAAAGTCGCCTGGCGCTGCACTTCGTTGAAATAGGCCGGCACCGTGATCACCGCCCGCCGCACCGGATGGCCCAACTCCGCCTCGACACCCTCCTTGATTTCCTTCAGGATAAAGGCCGAGATCTCCTGCGGGGTGTATGTTTTCCCCGCCATGGTCACCGTCTCGCCTTTACCCATCTTGCGTTTGATCGAGCGGATGGTGCGCTCGGGTGCGACCACCCACTGATTGCGCGCTGGCGCCCCCACCAACACCTCACCCGAAGGCGAGATGCCCACCACCGAGGCGAGCAGGTGTTGCCCTTTGACGGGCACGAGTGTCGGCACGCCATCCTGGATGATGGCCGGCACCGAATAAGTCGTCCCCAAATCAATCCCCAAAATTCGATCTTCCAGGTTCATAACTCGTCCTTCTCCTCCCAAATGAGGCTATCTTGTTCAGGGTCAGTGACTTTGCCCGGCGGCGTTGCTGTCTCGCCGGGTTGCTGCACGTACAACGTGTCCCAGGCCGGCTCCGTCTGCAATTGCGCCATAGGCGCGTTGGCCTCTATGCGATCCCAGTCCGGCGCACTTTCCGGTACGTCCGGCGCTTTGTCCGGTTGTGGCGCCCGGCTGACCACCACTTCAGCATAGCGCAGCACGCGCGCACGCTGACGATACCCCTTGCGCAGCACCGTCACGACCACGCCCGGCTGCACATCGGCCCGCACCTGAGCTTCCACGGCCACATGCAGGCGTGGATCAAAGGACTGGCCTTGGGCAAGGATCGGTTGGATGCCCTCCAGCGCCAACAAGCTCAAGAAGCGCTCACGCACGAGTTCCAGGCCTCGCAGCCAGCCCTCCAGCATGTCAGGGATCTCGTCGGCGACGTCACTTTGTGCCTCCAGTGGCGCTGCTCGAGGCGCTTTGGGCGCGCTGGAGGGGCGGCCGACCAACGCCCACCACCACTTTTGCCACCAGCTCTTGGGCCGGGGCGGCGCGGGGGGCTGTGCCCGCGCCGCTTGGGCGGCCTGAGCCGCCTCTGTCCGGCGTTTTGTCAGCAGCGCAGCGCCGCTCTCCAGTGCCATCTCCATGCCATCCAACACCGGCAGCAGATCGGCCGCCAGCTCGCCGCGCGCTTCGGCACGCAACTCCTTCAAAAGCGCCTGTTTTTGCAACGTACGCGCTTCTTGCACCTGCTCGCGCCGGGTGGCGATGTCCTGGAGGGTGGTCAGTGCGCTGGCAACCTGCTGGTCTTTGGCCTCGGCCAGGGTATTGGACTTGAATTGGGTGCGGCTCAACTTCACTACGGCCTGGACTATCTCGGCCAGACGCTCCTGGTGGGCTTCCAGGCGGGCCAGCAGCTCAGCCAGGCGTTCATCGGTGGGCCGCGTCGCGGCCGGATCCGTCAGATGGCGTGTCAGGATGGCGACCTGGGCGCCGCTATCTTGGGTTTCCTCCAGGATCTGATCGAGTCGGTCGCTCATGCGGTCAACCTGGGCGACCAGGCGCAATAAATGGCCCTGCCCGGTCAAACCATCATCTTGGGAGTTCAGGCTCATGAAAATCCTCGTGAAGTAAAAGTTGGGCCAGGGCCAACTCGAAAGCCAGATTGACGATGTCCTCGGCGTGCAGATCCAGATCGAACTTCAATTGCCGCCGTCTGGGCAGCGGAGGTGGTGGCTGGAGCAAGAAGAGATCGGCCTGCGCCCGGGTCGCGGGGGCGCGCAACTGCTCGTAGGCCGCCCGGATCTCCTGAAACTTCTCCGGCTCGTTCTCCGGCGAATACTCTCGCACCAGGTGGAAATAGGCGCGCTTGATCTCCGCCTCGCTGGCCTGGCGATCGATCCCCAACACGGTGTAAGGGTCCGCTGGTCTAGTGGGCGTTTTGGCCGGCATGCATGCCTCCTGCGCCGATCAAGACTTCCCAACCGGCCTCCGGCATTCTCAGTTCCATTCGTCCTCCCATGTTTCTGCCATCTCACTCAATAGCTTGAAAAAGCCAAACGAAGATCCAACCTTGAAGAATGCCTCGATCTCGCCGGCCAGTTTGAGCACGCCGGCATCTTTCGCCGCCCGGGCTGCCCGCTGGGCCTGCTGGATCCGCTTGAGCGCGCCCTGGCGGTCATGCTGTTCGTGGTAGAGGCGATATGCCTCGATATACTGGATGGCGCCACTGGCTGGCGTTTCGTCGCGGACGCGCTGCTCGTACAGCTTCATCAGCTCTTGGGCGCCATCTTCATGGGCCAGTTCGTAGGCCCGGAGCAACACGCTGGCCTTGGTCTCTTCGACCCACGGTTGCCCGACCAATGCCAGGGCTTCCGTGAAGAAGAAATCGGCCCATTCCTCGCCTAACTTGCAATGTAAGGTCAGCCGGCCCTGGTCGAACCAAAAGCCGGGCAACAGGTGCGGCAACTGACGCACCCGTGGCAATAGCGTCTCGACGACATCGCCTGCTTCAGCATGGAGCAGTTCGTGTAAAACCGAACCGACGATCGCGACATTATCGGAGGCTACCTCGTACGCCTGCAACAGATATTCGCGGGCTTGTTTGTTTTTGCCTGCCCTCTGATAGGTCTGACCGAGCTCCAGGAGCAGCTTTGGATGTTGCGGCAACTCCTGCAACCCCTCCTGGAGCAGCTTGATCCCCTCTTTTTCGGGGTGACGGCCAAATAACCAGAACTGCGAGTGCGGCGTATCGACGCGGGCCCGCTCGATGTATGCCTCGGCCAACTCTTCTCTGGCTTCGGTGTTCTGTGGATTGATCGCCAACACGCGTCGCCAGATCGACATGGCGTCTTTGTCCCACTGCATCTTGTACAGGGCGCCCAGGCGGACCAGCGCCTCTTCGTGCTGCGGCTCCAACTCGAGGATGCGCTCCAATTCGTTCGCTGCCGCCTCGCCACGTTGCTCCGCCAGCATTTCGTCGACTAGCTTCAGGCGCTGTGTGGCATCATCCTGGGCGTACTTGGCGGCGGCCTTCAGGCTGTTGAGGACCTGATCATCCGCGTCGACGTGTCGATAGCATTCGGCCACGTGATCCCAGATGGCCGCGACTTGCGGATCGTTGAGATAATCGGGATGGTCCGTTTTGCGGGGCCGGCGGCGCACCATATCGCGCCACGCCTCGGCCGCCTGGACCCAGTGACCCAACGCCTCCTCGGCCAGGGCCAGGTTCTGCGCCAGGGAGTGGCTGCTGATCTGCTCGTTGGCCTTGCGCCAGTGTTGGACCGCCACAGGCCATTTGCCGGCCTGCGCCGCCTCATAGCCCAGGTGGTAGTAGGCCAGGCCGACCGTCTCGGCCAGGATACGGTCTTCGATGCTGGATGGAATGCGATTTGCCGCATTGACCACATCCTGCCACTGCCCGGCCTGGGCAGGTTCGAGGATCTGTTCGCGCAGCATGGCCTTCAGGTTTTGCTCCAACCAGGGGGTAGCCAATCCCGCGCCACTGGCGCTGCTCCAGGCGGTATACGCGGTGGCGCGGTCGCCGGCGCGCATGGCCGCCATGCCACGATAATAGTGTAGGATGCGGCTGATCGGCTTGCGGCCGTTCTTCTCGACCGCTTCTTTCAGCAGCGCTACCGGCGCGGCCGCGGCATCAGTGCGCATCTGCAGCAGCGCCTGCCACATCTCGGCGCCCTTGCTCAGCAATGGTTCCTGCAGCGCGGTCGGCTCAGGCCAGGGTTTGTCTCGCAAGAGCGCCTGCACCACGCGCAATGTGTTAGCTTCGGCCGGGGCCAGTCCGGCGGCTTCCCACGTCTGCCCGGTAGCCAGGCGGGCCAACTGGCGCAAATAGGCCAGGCCAGGTCGCGCCGGCTCGCGGCCGGCGGCGGCATCCAGCTCAGACAAGGCCTCGGGCAGGCGGCCCAAGCGCCCCAGGACAAGGCCTCGATGGAAGTGTAGCCGGGCTGCATCCGGCGTATACTTGAGCGCACTGTCCAGATGTTGTAGTTGCTGGTTCGGCTTGTCGCTGCGCACGGCCGCCCGGAAGTGCACCTCGGCCAGCACCTGCTGGGCGGCATCCACGAACTTCGGAGAGCCAGCCGTCGCCAGCCCTTGCGAGGCCAGACGCAATGCCTGGTCGGTACTGCCGCGACGCAACTGACGCACAGCCTCCTGCAGCAGACCCGCCGCCCCCTGTGGCGCCTGAGCCCGAACTGGCTTTGCCGGCAATCTCGCCTTACGCTTGCTTTTCTTCGCCACCCTTCTAATGCCTCCAATGCTCGTCAAAAGTAGATTCTAGCATTGAACAACTTTCATGACAAATCCCGGCGCGCCATTTATGTCATCCCTAACCCGGCCAAGGCCGCTGCGCTTATAAGGCGGAACCAAAAGGGTGACAACCTTGCCCACAAGTATCCTCTCAATAATCTGCGGTGGCTGTGGCCGGTCTCCTGACCGAGCCA
>MNXL01000273.1 GCA_001871755.1 Anaerolineae bacterium CG2_30_64_16 | reverse complement strand
GGCGCCCGCGCCCACGGCGGCCCCTGCGCCGACGGCTGTGCCGGCGCCCGCCGGCCCCAAGCGCGGCGGCACGTTCACCATCGCCAGCCGCGTTCAACGCATCGATCACCCCGCCCGCCTCTCCTGGATCGAAGGCGTCAACCAGTTCCGGCAGGTCTGTGAATACCTGACCTTCACCGGCTATGACAACCTCACCGTCCCCTGGCTGCTGGATAAATGGGAAGCCAACGATACCATTGATCAATGGACCCTGTACTTGAAGAAGGGGATCAAGTTCAACGACGGCCAGGAGCTCACTGCGGACGACGTCATCTTCAACTTCGGTCAGTGGCTGGACCCCGACATCGGGTCCTCCATGTTGGGCATGTTGGGCTATCTCAAACTCGAGAACATCGAGAAGGTGGACGATTACACCGTCAAACTGCATCTCGACACCCCGCAGATCGCGGTACCGGAGCATCTGTTCCACTATCCGGCCATGATCCTGCCGAAGACCTTCGAAGGGGATATCACCAAGCAGCCGGTGGGCACGGGCCCGTTCCTGCTGGAAGAATACGTCGAGACCGAGCGCGCCGTCTTCAAGCGCCGGGAAGACTACTATCGCATGGGCGAGGACGGCAAGCCGCTGCCCTACATCGACAAGCTGGTGTATCTGGACCTGGGCGAGGAAATTTCTGCCCAGGTGGCGGCGCTGCAGAGCGGCCAGGTGGACAACATCTTTAACCCGAACGCCGACACCTGGCAGGCGGTTAAGGACCAGCCCAATATCGTGGTCTACTCCGCGCCCACCGCGCAGACCTTCGTGATCCGCATGCGGGTGGACAAGGATCCCTGGACCGACAATCGCGTGCGTCAGGCGTTCAAGATGTGTCTGGATCGCCAGAAGATGCTGGACCTGGCCTGGTTCGGCGAGGGCGTGTTGGGTCACGACGCGCATGTGGCGCCCGTGCACCCAGAGTATTGCGAGAAGCCGATTCCGAAATACGATCCCGAAGGCGCCAGGAAACTGCTGGCCGAGGCGGGCTTCCCCGATGGGCTGACGGTCGAGCTGACCACGCAGCAGGCCCGTGCGGAACCGGCGATGGCGCAGGTCATCAAGGAATCGGCCAAGGCCGGTGGGTTTGACGTCAACCTCAATCTGGTCCCGTCGAGCGCGTACTGGGATGTCTGGACCGAGGTGCCGCTCGGCATCACCATCTGGGCGCACCGCCCGCTGGGCACGATGGTCCTCGCTCTGGCCTACACCGCCGACGAGGAGGGCAAGCCGGCGCCGTGGAACGAGACGGCCTGGACCGATGAGGAGTTCTCCAAGCTGCTGAAGCAGGCCGAGCGCACGCTCGACGTCGAAGAGCGCCGCAAGATCATGTGCCAGTTGGAAGACATCCAGCAGGAGCGCGGGTCGGTGGGCATCGCGTTCTGGACCAGCGTCTGGTACATCGCGCACAAGCGCATCAAGAATGTAGCCGCGCACCCCACGAACTACGACATCTTGTACAACGCATGGCTTGACGATCAGGCATAAAGCCCCAGTCCCTTGCGAAGGTCCTAAAAACCTTCGCAAGGCCATCCCGCAGTTGAACCGGGCAGGGAAGCGACGGTGACGCCGCCCTTCTCTGCCCGTGTGCCCCGGTTATCGTAGGAGCACCCAATGGCCAAATACATCCTCCGCCGCCTGGGTTTCATGGCGCTCACCATGCTCCTGGTCTCCATTGCGATTTTCACGATCTCCGAGCTCGCGCCGGGGGATGTGGCCCGTCATATCCTCGGGCAGTTTGCGACACCGGAACAAGTGGAGCTGATGCGCAACCAGATGGGGCTGAATCAGCCGGTTTACGTGCGCTACGTGGACTGGCTGGTCGGCAACGATTGGCGCCTGAACGGGTTGGTCGGCAAGCCGCTCAAACAGTACAAGGCCACAACGTTCGGAGACCTGAACTGGTGGGCGGCCGAACCCGACGGTACCCTGAAACAGTGGAAGGTCAAGAAGGGCGTCGGGTTAGTGGAGGTCCGGGTCACACCGGGCGGCGAACCTGAGGAGATCCCCTTCGACGGTTGGCAGGTGGATGAGAACGGCGAAGAGGTCTTCTGGGGCGTGGACACGGCAAGCCACGTGGTGCTGTGGCGACGGTCGTCCACCGAGCAGAAGGTGGGCCCGGCTTCGGCCGGCCGGGCGATGACCGAGGCCAGCGGCGAGCGTTATTATCCGATCCGCAAAGGGCTGTTGCGCGGCGATCCAGGCATCTCGCAGCGCACCAACAAGCCTGTGGCGCCCACCCTGGCGCGCCGGTTGCGCAACTCCTTCACACTGGCGGGGATCGCCTTCCTGATCATCATGCCGTTGGCTTTGCTGTTCGGCATTCTGGCGGGTTTGCAGGAGGGCAGCAGGATGGATCGCGTCATCTCCGTGCTCAGCCTGATCACCACGTCTGTGCCGGAGTTCGCCAGCGGCGTCTTCCTGATCCTGGTGTTTGCATTTTGGCTCAAGCTCCTCCCCGGCGCGGCCGTCTACGCCAGCGACATCGCGCCCTGGAAAGACCCCAAGTTGCTGATCTTGCCGGTGTTGACCCTGACCCTGGTGGAGATCGGGTACGTCACCCGCATGACACGCGCCAGCATGATCGAGGTCATGAACGCCCCCTATATCCGCACCGCGTATCTCAAGGGGTTGCCCTATTGGCGAATCGTCTTCAAACACGCGGTGCGCAACGCCCTGATGGCGCCCATCACAGTCATCATGCTGCACGTCAACTGGCTCGTCGGCGGCATCGTCGTGGTGGAGTCGGTGTTCGGCTATCCGGGCCTGGGCCTGTATCTGTTGGATTCGGCGTTGTTCAAGGATATCAACGCGATCGAGGCGGGCGCGATGGTGATGGTGGCGCTGGCCGTGGGCACGCAGTTGATCGCAGATATCCTGTACACATTCCTGAACCCGCGCATCCGCTACACGTGACGGGATGCTGACGCACTCTCCCCACCGTAAGCGTTGCCGCAGCGATTCTCGCAGGAGTGATTGGTGATGACGATGGACGCACAAACCGCATCTGATCGCAAGCGCAACATGCGCCGCTTGTCGCCGACAGAACTCAAGCGGCCAAAAGAAAGCCTTCGAGATCGCATGTCGATCATCCTGAGATCCCGAGTGGCGATCATTGGCCTGGTGATCGTGCTCTTCTGGGTGTGGGTAGCCATCTTCGCGCCGGTCATCTCTGTGCACGACCCGCTGGCCCAGGATGCGACCGCCATCAATCAGGGGCCATCGGCCCAGTATCTGTTGGGCACCGACGCCCTGGGGCGAGATGTTCTGGCGCGCCTGGCCTACGGCAGCCGGACGATTCTGATGTTGGCGCCGCTCTCGGTTTTGGCGGCCGTGATCGTGGGCACCTTTCTGGGCCTGGTGGGAGGCTATTTCGGCGGTCTGGTTGACGAGATCGTGATGCGGATCCTCGATGCCATCATGGCTTTCCCGACGATCTTGCTCTACCTGATCATCATCGCCGCGATCGGGCCGTCGGCCATCAACGTGGTGATCGCGATCACCTTCGTGGGCGCGCCCGGCGTGGCCCGGCTGGTGCGCAGCCTGGCGCTCGACATCCGCGTGCGGGACTATATCCGGGCTGCCGAGCTGCGCGGGGAAAGCCCGTGGTATATCATGTTCTTCGAGATCCTGCCCAACGCCCGCGGCCCATTGATCATCGACTCCATGCTGCGCGTCGGGTATGCGATCTTTGCGATCGGTACCCTGGGCTTTTTGGGGTTGGGCCTGCCCCCTCCGACCCCGGACTGGGGCGGGATGATCAGCGCGGCGCGCAAATACATTTGGACCAATCCGCTGTCCGTATTGTGGCCGGCTCTGGCCATCTCCAGCCTGGTCGTGGGGTTGAACCTCTTCGCAGACGGGTTGCGGGAGGAGTCAACGCGCTATCAGTAGGCGGCCCTACTCAGAGGGCGCGGCGAAGGGCAGGAAAGCTTATGCAACAGTCACACAAACCCCAAACCCCCATCCTCGATGTGCGCGACCTGGCCATCTCCTATGAGACGCGCTACGGAGACGTGCCAGCCGTGCGCGATGTCAGCTTCGACATCCAGCGCGGCGAGGCGCACAGCATCGTGGGCGAATCGGGCTGCGGCAAGAGCACGGTGGCGTTCGGCATCGTCAATTTCCTGGGCCGCAATGGCCGGATCGTCAACGGGCAGATCCTCTTCCAGGGCCAGGACCTGGTTGGCCGCTCGCCGGAGGAGTTGCGGCAGGTGCGGGGCGACCGGATCGCGATGGTCTATCAGGACCCGATGCAGGCGCTCAACCCCTCGATGCGCATCGGCGATCAAATGGCCGAAGTGCTGGTCGTCCACCGCATGATGCCTCGGGCCAGGGCGCTGGACTATTGTGTCACCATGCTGAAACGCGTCCAGATGCCGGACCCGGAGAATGTGATCCGCCGCTATCCGCACCAGCTTTCGGGCGGCCAACAGCAGCGCGTTGTGATCGGCATGGCGCTGCTGAACGACCCGGCCCTGCTGATCATGGATGAGCCCACCACCGCGCTGGACGTGACAGTGGAGGCCACGGTGCTCGATCTGATCTCCACGCTGCAACGGGAGTTCGACACCGCGATCATGTACATCAGCCACAACCTGGGCGTGGTCGCGCGGGTGTCCAGCAAGGTGGCGGTCATGTACGCCGGGGAGATCGTCGAGCGCGCTGCGGTGTCCGACGTGTATCTCAGCCCGTATCATCCCTACACGCAGGGCCTGATGCGCTGTGTGCCGCGGCTGGGACAGAGCAAACGGGAGAGCTTCCTCTACCCCATTCGTGGCCGGGTACCCTCGCCCAAGAACTTGCCGCCGGGCTGCATCTTCGAGCCGCGCTGCGACTATGCGCGCGATCTGTGCCGCCAGCGCCGCCCCGAACTCCGCCCGATCAAGCTGGGTCACTGGGGCCGCTGTCACTTCGCCGAAGAGATCGTCCAGATGGGTTGGCAGCCTCCCGAGGATTTCGTGGCGCAGTATACCGCCGAGAGGTCAGTGGATGCCGCGGCCAGGCCGCTCCTGAAGGTGACGCACGCCCAGACCTTCTACCCTGTCGCTTCCCAGAAGCTGATCGGAGGGAAAAAGCAATTCGTCCGGGCCGTAGATGACGTCAGCATCGAGGTCAGGAAGGGCGAGACGTTGGGGATCGTCGGCGAGTCCGGTTGCGGCAAGAGCACGCTCGTCAAGACCATTGTCGGCATGGAAAAGCCGACGAGCGGTGATTTCGAGTTCATGGGCTTCGATATCGCGATGCCGGTGTCTAAGCGCAAGTTGGAGTTGATCCAGGAACTCCAGATGGTGTTTCAGAACCCGGACTCCACCCTCAACCCCTCCTTCAGTGTGGGCTATCAGATCGGCCGGCCGCTGCGCCGTTTCCAGACCGTGCCGCGCGGCCAGGTTGAAGGTGAGGTGATGCGGCTCCTGGACATGATGAAGTTGGGCGGGCGCTATTACAACCGCCTGCCGCGCCAGCTCAGTGGTGGTGAAAAGCAACGCGTCGGCATCGCCCGCGCCATCGCCGGCCGGCCAGAGGTGGTGCTGTGCGACGAGCCGGTCTCCGCGCTCGATGTGTCGGTCCAGGCCGCAGTCCTCAACCTGCTGCTGGAAATCCAGAAGGAGATCGACACGACCATGATCTTTATCGCCCACGATCTGAGCGTGGTGCGTTTCTTCTGTGACAACATCGCGGTGATGTATCTGGGCCAAATCGCCGAGATCGGTCCGGCCGAGGCGATTTATGCGCCGCCCTACCATCCCTACACCGAGGCGTTGCTTTCGGCGGTGCCGATCCCGGACCCCAGAGCCGAGCAGAAGCATATCCGGCTGGAGGGCGCCGTGCCCAGCGCGCTCAATCCGCCCAGCGGTTGTCGCTTTCATACCCGGTGCCCGCGCAAGATCGGCAAGATCTGCGAGACCGAGACGCCACCCTGGCGCGATGCCGGCAACGGCCATCGCATCTTCTGCCATATCCCGCTGGCCGAATTGCGCCAGATGGACCCGGTAGTGACCGTCCGACCTGGAAACAGGCTGGGGCGGCAGCACGCGTAGCTCGCTGCATCGTGTGTCGTCGCGGAGACGGCAAGGAGAACGGCTATGCTCGTCAAGGACTACATGACCCGGCACCCTCTGATGGCCGCGCCCGACATGTCACTCGTCGAGGCGCAGCGTTTCATGGGCCAGAACAACATCCGTCATCTGCCTGTCGTGGGCGATGGCAAGCGGCTGCTGGGGCTGGTCACCCGCCAGTCGTTGCTGATCGATCCGGGCCGGCTGGGCAGCCTGAACGTCTGGGAGATCGCGGGCGTGCTGTCGGGCTTGAAGGTCAAAGACGTGATGATCAAGGCGCCGAACGTGATCACGGTGAGCCAGGACATCACCATCGAGGAAGCCGCCCGGGTGATGGTGGAGCGCCGGATCGGTTGCCTGCCCGTAGTGCAGGATGATGTGTTGGTGGGCATCATCACCGAAGTGGATCTGCTGGCGCACCTGATGGAGATGATGGCAACGCGGCATCCGGGCATCCGCGTGACCGTACGCATGCCTGATGTCAGGGGTGAGTTGGCCAAATTGGTCGCCGCAATCGCTGCTCAGGGATGGGGCATCCTGGCGTGTGGCGGGGTGGCAGCTCCCAAGGCGGCCGGCAAGTGGGACGCGGCGGTCCTGAAGATGCGCGACGTGACGCGCGAGGAGGTGATCGCCGCGCTGAGCCAGGTTGAGGGCCACGAGATCATCGATATTCGCGACGCGTAACAGCATCTTCTCCCGCCGGGTAACTCAGCCTCCGTCATGCTGAGTTACCCATCCCGCTGCGGTGGGATGCGCCCCGGCAAGGAATTCTCTCGCTGTCATGCTGAACGGGTCTACGACTCAAGGCGCATCGCAGCGAACCAACCAGTGAAGCATCCGTTCGCTATGCTTTGCGGTCGCCCGCATGGGCAGGCTTCGTCGTGAGCTCGTCCTGAGCCAGTCGAAGGGCTCAGCCGAACGGCGCGAGGCCGTGCCCCTACCTGGGCCAGGCCGTGGCGCAGTTGGTCGCTTTCCTGGCCTCCGAGCGCGTGTGCGCCCGGACCGACGATGACAAGACCCTCGTCCTGGCGGTGCGGCCACACCAATGCCGCGGCCGAGATTTATTGCCAACACTGCGCGCGGCCGTTGGCTGCAGAATGGCCCAGCCCGCACTGTGGGCATGCTGTGCCGCAAATCGCGCATTACTGCCCGGACTGCGGCGGAAAGGTGTAGTACTTGGTTGGGAGATCTAAAAAGCCATCAGCCGCCCACGCTCTACCATACCGTCTACGACGAGGCGGGAGATACCGGTTTCCGGGCCGGCTCGAGCCGTTATCTTGTCGGCGCGGCCGTGTTGTGTCATTCTCTCCACGATTTGCAGCGAGTGGCCTGGGCAGTGCGCAAAGATGCCCACAAAGGCCACGTGCGCCTGCCGGAGCTCAAGGCGCGCCTTGTACCGCCGTGGCTGGTTTACGAAGGGCTGCGCCATGCACTCCACGGGGATTGGCAGGTCGTTGTCGCAGTGGTAGACAAAGGCGCGCGCCAGGATGGACCAGATGATCGGGAGGAGATCTATCGGCGGCTCACGGCGCACGTGGTCACGCACTGTGTCCGACGACACCCCCTGCTACACTTCGTCGCCGACAAGCGCTACACCAATCCGAGACAACGCGATCAACTGACAGAGGCGATTCAATCAGCAATAGCGGCGGCCAACTTGAACGCGGTGCTGACCGTCGAGCAAGTGTCTTCAGAGCAACATCAGGAATTATTGTTGGCCGACTATCTCGCGTGGGCGTTGTTCCAGAAGTATGAACGAGGAGATCGGGAGGGCTATGACTTCGTTCGCGACCGAATCGCTGTCGAAGACGTGATCAAGTGGCGCTCTCTTTTGTCGTCCGTCCAAAACGCAGAAACGGCCTGGCGCCCCGGAGGCCGATTCTCACCGTTCGAGACGGAGTAAGACGTACGATCGTACGACTGGCCTGCCCGGGAACTTACAACTCAGACCGTTCTGAATGCAATCATAGCCCGGATGAGGGTATTTGTCAAATGGCCGAAGCGAGGTGGGTGCATTTCAATCCTGGGGCGGTCATTGCGAGGAGCGTCATTTGCGGTTGCGAGGTACGAAGCAAAGCAATCCCATGCGCCAAGATGGAGATTGCTTCGCACAAACCGCTCGCCATGACGGTCATCATGACAGCCGAGCAGTTACCCTGCCGGAGGGGATGGGCGAGACGGTGCTGCCCGTCAATCGGCCCACATCCTGTCCAATTCCGCCTCCGGCAGATCCCACCTTTCGCCGTGCGGAGCCAGTGGCTCCGTGACGAAGAAGTCAGGCAGGCGATCGGCGGCCTGGGTCAGCCCCGCGCGGCGGTTGAACTCCCGTTCCAGGTCGATCACACGCCGGCCGATCTCGGCCAGGTAGGCCGGCGCCACCGGCACATCGTAGGCCGCGCTCAGCATGTCGGTGATCAGCTCGGGGTGCGCGGCGGTCGAGCCGAGCAGGAATACGCACAGGCCGAGCGCGTCGTACGCCGCGCGGGTGATCTGCGTGCCGCGGGAGAGCGCGACCTGCCCCTGACGATCGTGGTGATCCACCGGCGCAAACACCGTCAGGCCCGCGGTGTGATCGCCGCCCATCGGGCTGGTGGCGTAGGTCACCCCCGTCCCCTTGATTGCGCGCGGGTCGTAGGCTGAAATCGCCTGGCGCTTGACGGTCGGGATCCGGCGCACGCCCAGCGTGCGGCCGACCGTGTGACACCCCTGGCCCAGCAGCCGGCCCAGCACCGTCCCCTGGCCGATCTCCTCCACCAGGGCAACCGCCCGCGCGGCGTCGCCAAAGGCCCAGAGGCCAGCCTCGGCCGCCACGCCCAGGGTCGCGCCCACCTCAATGGTGTCCAACCCCAGCTCGTTGCACAGCCGATTGAGGCGGGCCACCACGTCGGGATCGCCGATGCCCAGGTTGGAGCCGCACATGCCCAGCGTCTCGTACTCGATCGGCGCCACCAACCGCCGGCCCGCGGCATCGGGGTAGACGTTGGAGCACTGGATGACGCACGTCGCCATGCAGCTCTCGGTCGGCGTGCCCTCGCCCCCGCGCGCGGTGATCAGGTCGTACAGCGCCTCGCCCGACAGGCGCTCAGCTTCGGTGAATTCGCCCTGGCTGAAATTGCGGGTGGGCAGCCCGCCCAGCGCCTGGACCAGCATGACGGTGGACGCGGTGCCGTATTTGCGCAGCACTTCGAT
>MNXL01000353.1:9185-14088 GCA_001871755.1 Anaerolineae bacterium CG2_30_64_16 | reverse complement strand
GTTTGCCCCTGACTTCTCGCGACGGCGAGCATCCAGCGAAGAATCCGGTGTCGCAACGAGACCCCTTCGTTGCACTCAGGGCAGGCTCTTCGCTGGATTTTCGCCGCAACGCACCTCACGGGACTCACCCGCTCAGAGCCTGCCCTGAGTGAAGCGAAGGGGTGACAAAGCAACTTCTGCGGGACTCGAAGAAACGCAGTTTATGCCCGTGGGCAGTATAGTTACATCGAGAGGATATGTCTGGCAGTGTGTCCCGGCCACCGGCCGGCGATAGGGGGAAATCCCCTATCCATACCGGGGGAACAGGTGATTGTCAGAAACCACTCGTTGGTCTATCATGGTCACAGTACCTGTGGTCACAGTACCTGTGGTCACAGTACCGTATCTTCTCAATTCTTCGGGGAATCGCTCGCTGTGGCCGGTCTCCGCCACCGTGGCTCGGTCAGGAGACCGGCCACAGCCACCCCGGATTATTGAGAGGATACACAGTACCTGTGGTCACAGTACCTGTGGTCACAATACCTGGTGCGTGGTACAGGTGTGTCGGAAATTCCTACAGTCGTGTTTTCAACCCCAACAGCCCTTGCTTAAAAGGAGGAAAAGTAGCTATGATGGCCAGGAAATTCTCCCGTCGTGAGTTTCTCAAGGCCTCGGGGTTCACGGCCGCCTCTCTGGCGGCCGTGAATGCCGTGGCCGCCTGTCAACCGGCTGTACCGGCCGCGGCGCCTACCCAGGCGCCGGCCGCCGCCGGCCCCGTGACCCTCAACGCCCTGTACATGAACCAGGCAGGCTATTCCGACACGATCTTGCTGGACATGGCCAAGGGGTTCGAGGAGCAGACCAACGGCAAAGCCAAGGTCAACTTCACATTCGTCAAGTACGATGAGCTGCATGACAAGATCGTGACGTCGGCAGCGGCTGCCACGGCCACCTACGACGTCATCCTGCTGGACCTGATCTGGACCGCCGAGTTCGGCGCTAAGGGCTACGTCGCCTCGCTGGATGACAGGATCCCCCAGGCCACGCGGGACGACATCGCGCCGGCCATCTTCGGCGCGTTCCTCTACAACGGCAAGACGTGGGCTTTCCCCTTCCTTGCAAATTTCCAGTGCTTCTTCTACAATATAGATCAGATCAAGCAGGCCGGGTTCGCTGCGGCGCCCAAGACGCTGGAAGAATGGTACGACCAGATGAAGGCCATCAAGGCCAAGGGCATCGCGACCTATCCGTACATCGATTCCTGGAATCAGAAGGAGGGCCTGACTTGCGACTACGTGCGCACCGCCGGGCAGTACGGCGGGGATCTCTTCGATGACCAGGGCAACCCCATCATGGACCAGGGCGCGGGCCTGAAAGCGCTCCAGTTCATGCGGCAGTGCATCGATGAAGGCCTGGCCGACCCCGCGTCGACCAACACCGACGAACCGGGCGCCATGAACGCTTTTATCTCAGGCGCCAGCACCTTTAACACCAACTGGACCTTCGTCCGCGGCAACATGCTGGACAAGGATAAATCCAAGATCGTGGATTCGGCCCGGACCGGCGTGATGCCGCCGGCCCAAGGGAATCCCGCGCCGACCGGCTCGGTGTCCGGCTTCCAGGGCCTGGCCGTGATGGCCAACTCGAAGAACATCGACGCAGCCTGGGACTGGATCGCCTATGCCACCAGCCCGGACATCCAGTCGCAACACATGGAGTCAGAGTTCCCGGTCTGGTCCTCGCTCCAGAAGTCGGATGCCATCAAGAAGATCAACGCTGACGCCGGGTTCTACGCGACCAACCTGGCCAACGTCCACCACCGGCCACGGGTGCCAAACTACCAACAGGTCTCGACCATCATCCAGGAGGACGTGCACAAGTGCTTGCTCCAGCAAATCAGCCCTGAAGAGGCCACGGCAGACATGGTGAAGCGCATCAAAGCGCTAAGCTAGGGACTGACGATTGACGGTGGCCTTGCGAGGGCGTATTTGCCGCTTCGCAAGGCCACTTTGTTTATGTCGGCATTTTTCGATAGCCTAACCCGGACAAGGCCGCTACGCTTACGAGCCGGAACCAAAGCGGCGCAAGCCGACAGAGAAATCCTTGCACAGAAAGCGAGAATCTCACGGGTTAGGCCGTCGTGGCTCGGTCAGGAGACCGGCCACAGCAAGTAAGGCCCCGGAAAATTGAGCAGATACCAGAGAAATCCTTGCATAGAAAGCGAGAATCTCACGGGTTAGGCCTTAACGAGGACGCCTATGACAGCCAAGGTATCACGAAAACAGGACTCTGGCCAGATGAGCCAACGTCGTGGCGATCAGGCCTTCGCGTTCAGTTTGTTGAGTCCAGCCTTGTTGATCATGCTTGTCGTGGTCTTCTTGCCGCTGGCGTATGCTTTTTTCCTCAGTCTGAACAAGGCGGAGATCGTCGTCGTAGGTGGCAAAGGCAGCGTGCTCGCTGAGTGGCGCTGGCTGAAGAACTACCTGTACTTCCTGGTGGATCCGAGCTTCTGGTATTCGGTGCGCGTGACCTCCTATTTCACGGGCGTCTCCCTGGCGATCGAGCTGGTCATCGGCACGATCATCGCGCTGGTGCTCGACAAAGAATTTTGGGGCCGGCCGGTGGTGCGGGCACTGCTCATCCTGCCCTGGGCCGTACCGACGGTGGTGAACGCCCGTCTGTGGGGCTTGATCTTCGAGCCACACGCCTACGGTGCGCTGAACGGCCTCCTGCAGACGCTGCACCTCATCGGTCCCACCGAGGCTGTCAACTTCCTGGCTCCCATTCCCATCTTTCAGAACGTGCCCGGGTTGGGCCAGATCACGACCTGGCTGGGCGCCACGCGCGCCATCAACTGGCTGATCCTGGGTGACACGTGGAAGGTGGCGCCGGTGGTGGCGCTGTTGGTGTTGGCGGGCCTGCAAACGGTTCCGAAAGAGCTCTACGAAGCGGCCGAAGTGGACGGCGCCACGGCCTGGGGCCGCTTTTGGCGCATCACCGTGCCTATGCTGCGCCCGGTGATCCTGGTAATTCTGGTCTACCGCACCATGGAACTCTTCCGCGTGTTCGACATCCTCTACATTCTGATGGCGTACACGATCCCGGTCTTGGCGGTGAAGACGTATCAGGAAGCGTTCGTCTTCGGCGGCTTTGGGCGCGGCTCGGCGCTGGCGTTCCTGATCGGCCTGTTCATTTTGATCATCGCCTTCGTGTACATCAGGCTGGTTGCCGTCACAGAGGAGGCATAAACGATGGGCGATAGGCGCAAGATCCTGCAGCGAGTGGGATTGTATGTCCTGGTCCTCCTGATCCTGGTCTGGACCCTGGGGCCGTTCATCTGGTTGTTCCTGACCAGTATCTCCACCCAGGCCAAGCTCAACACGATCCCGATCCAGTGGCTGCCCAGCCCCCCCACGTTTGAGCACTACCAGGCAATGTTCGACCCGACCAGCAGCACGGGCGCCCTGTTTCTGGCGGCCATGCGCAACTCGCTGATCATCGCCAGCAGCACCACCATCGTCTGTCTCATTTTTGGTGTGTTGGCAGCCTTCAGCCTGGCCCGCTTCTCGTTCCGCGGCCGTAACGCGCTGGTCATGGGCATGCTGGCCACCCGCCTGCTGCCCACCATCGCGCTAGCCGTGCCGTTCTACGTGCTCATCGTGGGTTACGTGGAGCGCGTGGCGCCCATGTACGACACGCGCCATAACCTGGTAATCCTCTACACATCGTTCATCATTGGCCTGGTGGTGTGGATCATGCAGGGCTACTTCCAGACGATCCCGAAGGACCTGGACGAGGCGGCGATGGTCGACGGATGTACGCGCTTCCAGGCGCTCACGCGCGTGATCCTGCCGCTGGTGACGCCGGGGCTCGTCACCACCGGCCTGTTGGCCTTCCTGCTGGCGTGGGACGAGTTCCTGTTGGCCTTGATCTTCACCCGAACGTCCAACGCGTTCACCATGCCCTACTTCGTGTTCATCGTCGGCTCCAGCCAGTACTACCAGTCACCGGCCGCGGTGGCAGCCGGTGGTTTCATGGCGGCTTTGCCCCCGGTGATCCTGGCCTTGGTGTTCCAAAACCGCCTGGTCAGCGGGCTTACTGCTGGCGCCGTGAAGGGATGAACGTGCCATCAGATGCGGGCGCCGCGCGCCTTCGCTGCAGTGGGGAGAGGCTCGGGCACCCGATCGCGCTGTTGGGCTTGTTGTTGGTGGTCGGGTTCATCATCAGCCTGCGCACCAACACTTTTCTGCAGCTCGATAACTTGATGAGCATCCTGCGGGCGTTCTCGTGGATCGCGGTGGCGGCCTTCGGCGAGGCGCTGGTGCTGATCATCGGCGGTATCGACGTGTCAGTGGGCGCGGTCATGGCGTTGGCGGGCACGATCAGCGCTATGACGCTGGGCTGGCAGGCGAGCGTGCCTTTGGCGGTGGCGTTCGGGCTGGCGGCGGCGGCCGCAGTCGGCTTCATCAACGGCTGGCTGACCAGCGTCTTCAAGTTGCCTTCTTTTGTGCTAACCCTCGCGACCATGAGCGTTGTGCGTGGGTTTGTGTTCGGCCTGACGCGCGGATGGCCGGTGCGCG
This sequence comes from Anaerolineae bacterium CG2_30_64_16, assembly GCA_001871755.1. GTDB lineage: Bacteria > Chloroflexota > Anaerolineae > CG2-30-64-16 > CG2-30-64-16 > CG2-30-64-16. The sequence continues at coordinate 9,529 of MNXL01000353.1, read as the reverse complement.
ATTTGCCCGTGGCCTATAGGATCCTGGGGCAGGCTGATGCCCGCATCGGCGCCTGGCCCGTGCCGGCGCCGGTGTTGATTATGCTCGGTTTGGCGCTCCTGGTCGCATTGCTGCTCCATCGCACGGTGCTCGGCCGGTATATCTACGCCCTGGGACGCAGCGAGCCGGCCCTGCGCGCGTCAGGGGTAGATGTGATCCGGGTGCGCTGGGTGGTCTACGTCATGGGCAGCCTCCTGGCCGGGATCGGGGGCATCATGATGACCGCGCGCCTGGGCGTGGCATCGCCGACGGCGGCGAGCGGCTACGAGTTGGATGTGATCGCAGCGGCGATCATCGGCGGGGCC
>MNXL01000353.1:0-9171 GCA_001871755.1 Anaerolineae bacterium CG2_30_64_16 | reverse complement strand
GTGCTGGGTGTGATGCTGGGTACCCTGTTGATGCAGGTGCTGCGCAGCAGTGTCGTGCTGCTCGATTTCCCCGTCTACTGGCAGCAGGTGGCCATGGGGTTGCTGGTTCTGGCCGCGATCCTGGTCGACTGGTGGCGCCATCGCGCGTTGCGAGAGCCGTGAGGCGGGGATGAATCTTCGAGGGGCCATAGGTTGGCTGCTGATCGGGCTCGTGTGTGTGGCGTGCCAGCCACCGAATCACCAGGCGTTGCAGCCGAAAGGCGTCCCGCCGCCGGATTCGCGGGCTATCACTATCGCCTGGATCCCGAAAGCGCTGAACAATCCGGTGTTCGAGCTGGGACGCGAGGCTGCGCTGGTGAAGGCGGCCGAGTTGTCCGCGCACGGGTCCATCCCTGTGAAGGTCCTCTACGCCGCGTCCGTGGCGTCCGACGCGGCGGACCAGGTACGCGTGGTCGAAGATATGATCGCGCGGGGCGTCGATGCCATCGCTATCTCCTGTAACGACCCGGTCGCGTGCGTGGAGCCGATCAACAAGGCCGTGGCCGAAGACATCCCGGTGCTCACCTGGGATTCGGACTCGCCCGCGAGCCAGCGCCTGACCTACGTGGGCATCGACAATTTCGCGGCCGGGCAAACCGCCGCCGACATCCTGGCGCGCGCGCTGCATGGTCGGGGCAGAATCGCCCTGCTGACCGGCGTGCCGGGCGCCTTCAACCTGGAAGAACGCATCCGGGGCTTTAAGGCTCGCCTCGGCGAGTATCCCGGCGTCCAAATCGTGACCACCGCCATCAGCAACGACGACATCGACACGGGCATTCAGGTCGTGGAGGAGACGATGCGCGCGCACCCCGACCTGGATGGCTGGCTTTTCGTGGGGATGTGGCCCTTGTTTGCCGAGCGAGGCTCCATGCCACTCTGGGAGAAGGCCGTCCGCGAACGCGGCATGAAGGTGGTGGCCTTCGATGCGCTGCCGGTGGAGTTGGAGTTCCTGCGCGACGGCTATCTCTCGGCCTTGATCGGGCAGAAGTACTGGGGGTGGGGCGCGGATTCGGTCCAATTGCTGTACGACCATCTGGTCAACGGCCGCACCTACCCGCCCTTTATGGATTCCGGCGTGGACATCGTGACCGCCAGCAACGTGCAGGCGATGTTGGACGCGTGGCAGCGCAACGATTTTACCCAACCGTTGCCGGATCCATTTTCACCAGATCCCTTCAGCGGTAGCCAGTGACATGCAACCGCTTTTACGATTGATCAACCTCTCGCGGAATTTCAGCAACCTGGCGGCCCTGGTCGAGGTCAACCTCGACATCATACCGGGCGAAGTGATCGGGCTGGCCGGCCGCAGCGGGTCGGGCAAATCGGTGCTGATCAGCATCCTGGCCGGGCTTTATCCGCCTTCCAGCGGCGACGTCTACTTCGCCGGCCAACGCCTGAGTCGGTTCCAGCCGCACGCCATGCGGAGGCTGGGGATCGAGGTCATCCACCAGAAGGCCGATTTGGCCGATGACCTGGACATCACGAGCAACATCTTTCTGGGCAGTGAGCTGGGCCGGCCGGCGCGCTGGCAGTGGCTGAGCATGCCCGACCAGAAGCACATGGCGGATCAGGCCACCCACATCCTGGAACGGCTGGGGGTGAGTTTCCTCTCGCCGCGCGAGAAGGCGCGCAACCTTTCCGGCGAGCAACGCCAGATCGTCGCCATCGCGCGCACTATGGCCCGCCCGGCGCGGTTGATCGTGGTGGACGAGTCGCTGGTTACGCTGAGCCTGGCCGTTAACCGGCGATTGCTGGATCTGATCCAGGAGTGGCGCGACATCGGGCGGGCAGTGGTCGTCGCCAGCAGCAGCCTGGACGATCTCTTCGGTGTCACCGATCGGCTGGCGGTGTTTCGGGATGGGCGGATCGTCGCGCAGCGGGCTACTGATGCCGTGACCCAGGAGGAGGTTGTGGCGTTGCTGGCGGGCTCGCCGGAACAAGAGCCGGTCACGCCGATCATCTGGGCGCTGGATAGCTACTATCGGGCCCGTGCTCAGGTGGAGTTGCTTCGTCACCAGCAGGCGTTGCTCGAAAACAGCCTGGCCGCGCAGGATTCCCGCAACCAGGAACTGTTGGCCGAGCTGGCCAACCAGTTGCAGGCGTTGGACGTGGCAAACGTGGCCCTCCAGGTGGCCCAGCGCCGCCTGCTCACCGAGCGCGAAGAGGAACGGAAACACCTGGCGCGCGAGCTGCACGACCAGATCATCCAGGACCTGCTCAGCACTAACTACTCCCTGGAAGAGATCGACGACGCGTTGGATCAGATGGAGACGACGGTGGTGGTTGCCGAGGCCAGGTCCTCGATCCGTAGCCTGATTGGCGAATTGCGGCGCATTTGCAGCGACCTGCGGCCGCCGGCCATCGACAACCTGGGGCTGGGCGCCGCCATCCAGTCCTACGCGCAGGATTGGGCCGAGCGCACCGGTATCAGCCTCACCCTCCAAATCCCGCCGAAGCTGGGCCGGCTGCCGGAGAATATCGAGTTGCTGGTGTTCCGCATCGTCCAGGAGGGGTTGAGCAACGTGCGCAAGCACTCCAGGGCCACTGCCGTGTCGCTGTGCCTCGAACAAACCACCGCGCGCAGCCTGCACGTCAGCATTTGCGACAACGGGCAGGGTCTGCCCGTTGCGCCGGATCTGGCCGCCCTGGCGAAAGCGGGGCATTTCGGCTTGTTGGGGATCAGCGAACGGGTGGCTTTGACCGGTGGGCGCTTCGAGCTGCGCAATCAGCCCGGGGCCGGGCTATGCCTGGAAATCGATATCCCGCACCCGCGCGCGACCACGCCGACGTAAGACGCATAGACCCTTCAATTTGCTCAGGGCAGGCTTTCGGAAGGTGTGCGCTTTTCCAGATACGCCCACGCCCCACGCCCCACGCATCATGCAACATTATCCGCCACTCGCGAGCTGCCGCGCTTGACAATCTCCCCACTATCGTTATAATCGTACCGATACGATCATACACTCTTCTTCATGGAGCATCGACCATCGACGAAATCTGGCGCGGCCTCCTCGAGGCCATCCGACTGATCGCTACCGGCGACCCGGCCCTGATGGAAATTGTCACGTTGTCGCTGCGAGTATCGGGCACTGCGCTGCTCTTTAGCACGGTGATCGGTATCCCGCTGGGCGTGGGGCTGGGGTTGAGCCGGTTTCTGGGCCGGCGATTGGTCATCGCGTTGCTGTATACCGGCATGGGTTTCCCGCCGGTGGTCGTCGGGTTGTTCGTCTACCTGATGCTTTCGCGCAGCGGTCCGCTGGGCGGACTGCATTCCCCGCTGATCCCGGCGCTGTTCACGCCGGCAGCGATGGTCGTCGCTCAGTGCATCATCGCGTTTCCGCTGGTTGCAGGTTTCACGATGGCTGCGGTGATGGGGGTGGATCCGCAACTGCGCCAGCAGGTGCTGTCGTTGGGGGCCACCCGTCGGCAGGCGGCTTTGACGGTGCTGATGGAGGCACGCGTGGGTGTCGTCGTGTCGATCATCGCGGGGTTCGGCAGCATTATCTCCGAAGTGGGCGCGGTGATGATGGTCGGTGGCAACATCGAGCATCGCACGCGCGTGTTGACCACCGCGATCGTGTTGGAGACGCGCAAGGGAACGTTCGATCTCGCGATCGCGTTGAGCGTGGTCCTGTTGGCGTTGTCGTTCTTGACCAATGTGCTGATGTTGCGCTTGCAGGGAAGGACTTTTGACGAATGAACGGCTTGATCTACCAGGTTCAGGACTTGACCAAGACGTACAACGGCAAACCGATCCTGCGCGTGGATCGGATCGACGTGCGCTGGGGAGAGATCTTTGCGCTGGTCGGGCCGAGCGGCGCGGGCAAGAGTACGCTGTTGCGGCTGTTGAACTTCCTGGAGTTGCCCACCGGCGGCCGCATCCATTTTCACGACGTCGAATTCGGCGCGGATCGGCCGATGGCGTTGAAGCTGCGCCGCCGCGTCACCATGGTCTCGCAGCGGCCGGTCCTGCTGAACCGGAGCGTGTGGGACAACGTGGCGTATGGGCTGCGCTTGCGCGGCCAGCGCGACGCGGCCAGCCAGATCGACGCCGCGCTGGCGCAGGTCGGGCTGACCGCGCTGGCGCGGCAACGGGCGCGCACCCTCTCCGGCGGCGAGGCGCAGCGGGTCGCGCTGGCGCGCGCGATGGTGTTGGAGCCGGACGTGCTCCTGCTCGATGAGCCGACCGCCAACCTGGACCCGTACAACGTGGGGCTGATCGAGGAGACCGTGCGCCAGCTCAACCGCGAGCGGGGCACGACCCTGGTCCTGGTGACCCACAACGTCTTCCAGGCCAGGCGGCTGGCACACCGCGTCGCGTTGATGCTCGAAGGCCGCGTGGTCGAAGTGGCGGATGTCCAAACGTTTTTCGATGCCCCGCGTGATCCCCGCACCGCGGCGTTCGTGCGGGGCGAGATGGTGTACTGAGGAAATGGCAGATGGCAGATGGCAGATGGCAAATGGCAGATGGCAGATGGCGGATGGCAAATGGCAAATGGCAAATGGCAAAACGTCATCCGATTGAGCGTGCCAACGAACGAGCCAACTAACCAATCTACCAATCTACCAATCTACCAATCTACCAACCAACCCGGAGAAACTCATGTCCAGACAAGTCGCTATTCTATTGATCCTCGTCCTGTGGCTGTCCAGCGCCTTGTCCGGGTGCGTCGCGCTCCCTGCACTGGCGCCCGAACAGACCGCAGCGTCCCCAACGACGGCAGCCAAACCGATGCCCGTGCCTCCCGCTCAGGCGCCTGCGGCCGGGGAACTGATCCTGGCGACGACCACGAGCACCCAGGATTCGGGCCTGCTGGACGTGATCTTACCCGACTTCGAGAAGGAATTCGGCGTCAAGGTCAATGTGATCGCGGTGGGCACCGGGCAGGCCATCAAACTCGGTGAGGACGGCAACGCCGACGTGCTGCTGGTTCACGCGCGCGCCAAAGAAGACGCCTTCATGGTGGCAGGGCACGGCACGCGCCGCGAGGACGTGATGTACAACGATTTCGTCATCGTCGGGCCGCAATCTGACCCGGCCGGCATTAAGGGCATGACCGATGCGCCCGCCGCGCTTAAAAAGATCGCCGATGCCAGGGCGCCTTTCATCTCGCGCGGTGATGATTCTGGTACGCATACTAAAGAGAAGAGCATCTGGCAGGCCGCGGGCGTCGAGCCGGTGGGCGATTGGTACATCTCGGCCGGCCAGGGGATGGGCGCGGTGCTTACCATGGCGAACGAGCAGTTGGCCTACACTCTCAGCGACCGCGCCACCTACCTGGCGCGCACGTTGGAGGGGACCGATCTGGTGATCGTGACCGAAGGCGACCCGCTCCTGTTCAATCCGTACGGTGTGATCGCGGTGAATCCGGCCAAGGGCCCGCAGATCAAGGCCGATCTGGCCAATACCTTCATCGACTGGCTGATCTCGCTGCCGACCCAGGAGAAGATCGCCCAGTTTGGTGTGGACAACTTCGGCGCGCCGCTCTTCACGCCGGATTCGGCGCTCTGGCGCGCGGCGCATCCGCAATAATGGACAAGACACCGCTCTATCAGCAGATCGCAGAAGCGATCCGGCAAGAGATCATGCAGGGCGCGTTGCGCGCCGGTGATGCGCTCCCGTCGGTGCGAGAGATGGCGGTGCAGTGGCGCTGTACGCCCGGCACTGTCCAGCAGGCCTACCGGGAATTGGCCGGTCAGGGCTTGCTGGTCAGCCGGCCGGGGCAGGGTACCCGCATCGGGACGACGCTGCCCGAAGCCAACGAGGACCGGGCGCCGATCCGCCGGGCCACGTTGATCCACCAGGCTGAGGCGTTCCTGCTGGAGGTGCTCACCGCGGGCTACACCCCTGCGGAGATCGAGGTCGCGCTGCGGATCGCACTGGATCGCTGGCGGGCGCTCGCCGCGGAGCCGCCCAGCCCGCCCAAACGCATCTTGCGGTTCGTCGGGAGCCACGACCCCGGCGTCTCCTTGATCGCGGCCCGTTTCGCCGACTTCGCGGCCGAGAGCGCGTTGCAGATCACCTTTGCCGGCAGCCTGGGCGGACTGATCGCGCTGGCCGAGGGCAAGGCGGATCTGGCCGGGAGCCACCTGTGGGACGAGGGGAGCGACAGCTACAACGCGGATTTCGTCCAGCGTTTGTTGCCGGGCCGTTCGGTGGCGCTGTTGACGCTGGCGCATCGCCGGCTCGGGCTGATCGTCCCGGCCGGCAACCCGGCGGGCGTGGCCGGTCTGGCGGACCTGGCGCGGCCAGACCTCCGGTTCATCAACCGGCAGCGCGGCGCGGGCACGCGCGTCTGGCTCGACGCGCATCTGCGTCAGGCCGGGATCGACCCGGGGCAGATCGCGGGGTATAGTGATGAGGTCGAGACGCACTCCGAAGTGGCGCGGGCGATTTCCGGGGGCCGCGCGAACGTGGGCCTGGGGATCGAGGTCGCGGCGCTGGCCTACGGGCTGGATTTCGTGCAGTTGGCGCGGGAACGCTACGATCTGGTGATCCCACGGGGCGTCTGGGAGACGGCGCCGGTCCAGGCGCTGGCGCGTTGGCTGGCCACCGCGGACGCGCGTTCGGCCATCACCGGCCTGGGCGGGTACGACACTGCGGAAACGGGCCGGGTGCGCTGGGTGGGTTGACCCGAGCGCGTCATTCCCGCGCCCGCGGGACGTCCCCATTTCCCATCGCTTTGGCGTGCTAACAAAAACACTCACTTCATAACCGTGACGGTACTTGTTTACCGCGTTCTCTATCTACCACAAAGACACGAAGACACCAAGATTACAGAACTACTCGCTTGATGCCATGCTTGATCAACGACACATTGAAGTTGATCAGAAAACCAAGCCGCTTTTCGGTCAGCTTTAACTGGGTCAAGAGTTGAGCTGTGAATACAGGATGCATCGTCTCTACCGCCTTCAATTCGCAAATGACCAATTCTTCCACCAGCACGTCCAGTCGCAACCCCTCATCGAACGTTATGCCGTCGTAAACAATGGGTACGACAAGTATCTTCTCAATAATCTGGGGCGAACGTGCCTGGCACTTCCGAAAAGTGCCAGGCACGTGATGGCGATGCCCCTATCTATTGAGAGGATACTACGACAACCTGTCGGCGATAGGATAGGCCCCGTTTGGTCAGTTCATGGCAGAAGCAGACTTCATAGACATTCTCCAGCAGGCCAGGGCCAAGGGCACTGTGAACAGCATAGGCGGCGTCCACAATTGCGCGGGCGATGCGCTCTTCTTTCTCGGAAATGGGGGCATAGTTCATTTCTCTCCTCCTTTGTGTCTTCGTGTCTTAGTGGTTAACTGAGTGTTACGAGGCGGTAAACAGATACTCGTGACGAGTATATTACGGCCGGATCGCCACGACAACCCCTTCCTCCGCCCAATCGTACAGCAGCGTGGCGTTCTCGGTGCTCAACAGGATGCAGCCGTACGTGACCGGATGGCCCAGGCTGCGCGTCCACAGCAGTTGGCGCTGATCGCGGGTGGGGAAGCCGTGAAACCCGTTCATGAACGCCTGCCCCGGCCCCGGCTGATAGATCCCCATGAAGTACGGCATCCACAGATCCCAAGAGGCCGCGTACGCGTTGGGCTCGTGCGATTGCACCTGGAAGACGCCGGGTGAAGTGGGGCTGGATACGATCCCCGTGCTGACGACCCATTCCCACTTCAGCGCGGCGTCCTCATACGCCCACATCCGCTGCTCGCCCAGGCTGATCTCGATCCGCTTGTTCTCGACGACCGGCAGCGGCAGCAGCTCGTCGGGGGAGGGGATCGTCACAGCCTGGCCGACGAACAGGGTGTCGCCCAGGTCCGGGTTGGTGGCCAGCACCCAGGGGTAGGGGAAGCCATAGCTATACGCGATGCTGGAGAGGGTCTCCCCTTCCTGCACGATGTGCTGCCGCGTCCCGTGATAGACCCGGAGTGTCACCTCGGAGTTACTCGACATAAACGCAACGTGGATCGCTGAGACGGCCCCCGCTTGCTCGATGTGACGCTCATCCCCCAGGATCTCCGCCTGGACCGTCACGTACGCGGCGATCTTCTCCTCGTCCACGGTCCAGGTGACAGCGTTGGCCGCGTCGGCATCGAGGGTGAAAGAGATCCAGCCGGCCGTGACCTCGGGCGTGATGGTCCACGTGAGCCGCTCATCGACGATGGGATCGTACAGGCGCACGGTGATCGGGGCGGTCAGATGGTGGTTGATCTCGGCCGCGGCTGTGGTCACGTCCGCGAGCTTGGGCGGGATGACCACGCTTGTGAGGGCCAATCGGCCGGCCGATGCGACCTGCCACGGCGCGGCCTCCAACTGGCCCAACGCGGCGGTCAGATCGAGGGCGCGGCCCGGGCGTGAGGGGAGCGCCTCGGCCTGTCCGTCGGCGATCCGCAGGTCCGCGTCGCGCGGGGGGACGTCGAACTGCGCAGCGAAGCCGCGGAGGGTTTCGGCGGCCTTGTGCCGATCGAACCGCCAGATCGGCGCCAGCTCGACGTGCGCCGGTTGCGGCAGTCCCCGCGGCCGCGAGGACCGGTCCAGTTCGGCCAACCACTCCTCGACCACAGGCGCTGTGATCCCCCTGGCCGCGATGTACGCTGGGGCGATCCCAAGCAGCCGACCACTGAGCAGCCCCAGTTGGTTGACCCCGTTGCGGATCTGATCGAGCGCGCTGGGGTCAGCGGCCGGCATCGCCAATTCACGGCCTTGTTGGTGGGCCAGGCCGACCAGGGTCTCCGTGTCGAGCGTGATACCCAGCGCATCCGGTGAAACCGTCTGGACCGCATCTCCTGCATCGAGCACGATCTCCCGTTCGCGCCACTGGCCCTGCAACTGCTCGGCCGCCTCGGACGTCGTCATCCCACCGAGCTCCAACCCCATGACCGTCACTCCCGGCAAGATGAAATCGCTACGGTAAAGCGCAAGCAGCCCGGCCCCGGCTCCGATCGCCGCTGCGAGGATGCCGAGCCATACGATCAATGCCAGCAAGAACAGGCCAAGGTGGCGGTGCGGTGCGGCCGTTTGTCCTCCAGAGGCGGAGAGCTGCGCCACGACCGGACGGGCCATGAATTGTGCGTTTTTCGGAGGCATTCCCATCGCTACTAACCTTTCATCCACGTGCCAGGCACTTCGCAAG
>MNXL01000310.1 GCA_001871755.1 Anaerolineae bacterium CG2_30_64_16 | reverse complement strand
ATCCGACCTTGCGCCAGCGATTCGGCCCAGCCCAGGCTGGCCGTGGGCACGTGGCGGATCAGGCTGTCCTCGTCCGGGTAGGCGGCCAGCAGCCCCGGTACGTTGCTCAGGATGATCAGTGAGTGCGCGGCCAGCGCGCCGGCGAGCAGCGCCGCGGCCCGGTCGCCGTCCACGTTCAGCCGTTCGCCCTCGCCCCCCAGCGCCAGCGGCGCGATCACCGGGGTGTAACCCGCCTCCAGCAACAGGCGCAGAAGCTGGCCGTTGGCGGCCTCCAGTTGGCCCGTGTAGTCGTTCCGGACCACGCGCTGGCGGCCGTTCTCCACCGTGCGCACCGCGGCCTTGCGCCGCGCCACCAACAGCCGGCCATCCACGCCCGAAAGCCCGATGGCGTTGCAGCCCAGGCCTTGCAGATAGGCCACCAGCCGCTTGTTGACCTGCCCGGCCGCCGCGGCCACGTAGAGCTCTAGCGTCTCGGGGTCGGTGTAACGGCTGACGTGGCCAGACGGCGAGACCAACTGGCGCACCGGCAGCCCGGCGCGGGCTGCCAACGCGTCGGCCGCGGCCGAGGCGCCGTGGACGAGCACGACCGGCCCCCCCTCCGCGACCAGCGCCGCGACATCCGCACACACCGCTTCATTATCGACGCCCGCCGCGCCGCCCACTTTGACTACGAGAGGATTCATGATTCCTCCATTGCGGATTGTGAATTTCGGATTTCGGATTGAGGACGGAGAGCACTGGAAATCCGAAATTCGCAATCCAAAACCTGTGCTGAGGTCCCTCCCGAGGACATCGAGGGGCACAGTCGAAGCATCCGAAATCACACCGGATGCAACCCCACAAACCCCAACCCGGCCGTTTCCTCCAGCCCCAGCATCAGGTTCATGCACTGCACCGCGCTGCCCGCGGCGCCTTTGCCCAGGTTGTCCAGCGCGGCCAGCGCCACGATGCGGCCCGTGCGGGGGTCCATGTCCCATCCGACGTCGGCCAGGTTGGTGCCGATCAGCAGTTTCGGCTCGGGGTGACGATAGATGCCGCTCCGCTCGTGGACGATCCGCACGAATGGCTCCACTCCGTAGACCGCCCGGTACGCGCGCCAAATCTCCTTGTCGGTCAGGCCGGGTTCGACCCAGGCGTGAGCTGTGGCGAGGATCCCGCGCACCAGCTCAATCGACGTGACCGACAAGAACAAATCCCCAATACCCAATACCTGCCTCACCTCGGCCTCGTGGCGGTGGCCGGTGGGCGCAAAGGAGCGCACCGCGCCACTGCGCTCGGGGTGATGTGCGGCCGCGCTGGGGGACGCGCCCCCCTCCGAGGAACCGGCCTTCACGTCCACGATCACCGGTCGGTCAGGGCGCAGCAGCCCGGCTCGGACCAGTGGCAGCAGGGCCAGGTTGGCGGCCGTGGCGTTGCAGCCGACGCCGCTAACGTAGCGGCTGCCGCGGATCGCCGGCCGGTTCAGTTCGGGCAGGCCGTAGGCAAAGCGCTCGATCCAGCCCGGCGCCGCGTGCGGCTCGCCATAGGTGCGCCGGTACAGCTCCAGGTCGCGCAGCCGGAAGTCGGCGGACAGGTCCACGATGCGTTCGGCCAGGGCCGCGAACCGCTCGATCTGGCGTTGCGCCTGGCCGTGCGGCATGGCCAGGAAGAGCACGTCGCACCGCGTCAGTTCGCTCAGCGAGGTGAAGCGGATCGGCTGCCGGCCGGCCACGGGCCGCAGGTTGGGGTGGACGCTGTGCACGTAGTTGCCGGCCTGCGACTCGGACGTCACCTGGCCGATCTCGACGTGCGGGTGGCCCAGCAGCAGGCGCAGCAGTTCCCCGCCGCCGTAGCCGGAACCGCCTACGATGGAAACGCGGAGGCGCGCGGTCATGAGACGTGCTCCGCGGTGGGGGATTGGGTACTAGGTATTGGGTATTGGTTCGTCGCCGACCCCCAATACCCAATACCTGATACCTTTTCTCGCCGTCGCGCCACATCCATCACATACCCTGCCACCCTGGCCGGGATGTCCACCCCCGTTGTGTGGATGCTGTTGCGGAACTCCATGGTGTGGTTGACTTCGTTGACCAGCAGGCCGCGGGCGGGATCCTCCAGCAGGTCGATGGCCAGCACGCCGCCGCCCACAGCCTGCGCGGCCCGCCGGCACAGGTTGTCGATCTCCGGCGTCACCGGGCAGTTGCTGGCCTGGCCGCCGCGCGCCGTGTTGGTGATCCAGTGCGCCGACGCGCGGTAGATCGCGCAGATCGTCTCGTCGCCGATCACAAAGGCGCGGATGTCGCGGCCCGGTTTCGGGATGAATTCCTGGATGTAGAAGATGCTGTGCTGATAGGAGCCCAACACCTCCTTGTGCTCCAGGAGCGCCTCGGCCGCATCCCGGTCGTTGATCCGGGCCAGCAGCCGGCCCCACGAGCCGACCACCGGCTTGAGTACGACCGGGTAGCCGAGCTCTTCGATGGCGACGAGGGCGGATTCGGGGGTGAAGGCGATGCGGGTGCGGGGTTGGGGGAGGCCCGCCTCCGCGAGCGCGGCGGTGGTGAGCAGTTTGTCGGCGCAGGTGGCCGCGGTGGCGTAGCGGTTGACCGTGGGCAGGCCATAGCTCTCCACCATGCGCAGGGCGTAGAGGCCGCGGGCGGTGCTGACGGACCGTTCGAGGACCACGTCGGCGCGTATGGGCGGCTCGTGATCTGCGACCGTGCCATCGCGAATCGGCAGCGCCAGTTCGCCGTCGTTGATCACCTGGACTTCCGCGCCGGCCGCTTCGAGCGCGGTCAGCAGCAGTTTTTCTTCGACCCGGATACGGGAGACGAGGACGGCAACGCGTGTCATTCGCCCCAATCCTCCGCCTCTTCAGGCGCCAGGTCCAGTTGCAGCGGGTTGAGCGAGACGACCTCCAGATCTACGCCGCAGCAGGCGCACGGCACGATCTCGCCTTGCAGCGGGTCGTTCAGGATGATGTTGCCTTCACATTCGGGACAGAGTGTTTCGTATGACATGGTGTGCTCCTTTTGTTGGATGAGAGATGGGCTATCAAAACAAAAGCCCCTTCCCGCCAGACAGGTGGAGGGAAGGGGCTGCGCCGCGATTCAGGGTGCGCGCCAGCGGCCTATCCAGACCTCCAGTCTGGCAAGCTGATGACCTGCTTCTTAGCGCGCTTGATGAGTCGAATGTGGACAGCCATCGTGTTTTTCACCGTTTGAGTGTCCGGGCTGCCGCAGGCGGCCCGCCTGAGGCGACCGGTCTTGCGCCGATCTCCGGCAAACAAAAAGCCCTGCCTGGCTCGTTTGGCCTGGCAGGGCGCTTGTATCTGGGTTCGCTGCTACTGTTTATCCCAGGCACAAATCGCCGTCCCTGCAGGCCAGGGAAAGCTTCTTGGACTTGGAGCACTTGGACAGTAGCGAATGTGACATGAAACGCTCGTTCTTTGGTGTAATGGCGGCATTATACAGGTTTCTGCGGAGATGTCAAATCCGCGAATGCGATCTCATGCACCTACGGGGTGTTGATCGCTTCAAGCAGCGCCTTCTTGTACTTCGCGCCCGCCAGCCACTGCGCGCCGGGCGACGCGACGCGGGGATCGAGCTCGCTGCGGCCGTACACGTCCGCGACCATCAGTCCGAGCGTGCTCAGCAGCCAGGCGATCAGCCGGCCAGCCGACGCGATCTGCTCGGCGGATGGGACGGCCTCCATGAAGCTGCCGGCCAGGGCCACCGCAACACCCTCGGCGTTGAGGCTGCTGTCGAGGGTCTGATCGACCACGGCCTCCAGCGGCTGGGTCCAGTGGATCGTCCCGTCCCCGTTGACCAGGAAGTGGTAGATGATGCCCGGCTTGCCGCGGTCCACCAGCGCCTGGGCCAGGCGCTCCGGCGGGATATCGTCGCGGGTGACCGTGTGATGGACGAGGACGCGCCGGATGGTGTCTTTGGCCCGGGTCGGGTAGCGGTTGGTGGCGTGGCGCGGCAGGGTCTCGCGCACGTCGTGCAGCGGCGGCGGCGCCATCGGACCTACGGGCTCGCCGCCGAGTGCCTCTTCCAGACTGCTGGCCTCCTTCAGCAAGGCGACGAACTGCGGAGACAGCTTTGCGGCGCTTGCAACGCGGGGCGCCAGCGCGGCGCGGTCCTTTTCGGCCGCCGCGATCTGAACCGCCAATTCGGCCGCTTTTTGGGCCGCGTCTTGCAAGGTCGCAGCCTGAGTCTTGGCCGCGGCGATGCGTCGCGCCCAGGCCGCGCGCTGCTCGGCGGTGACACCCGATGCCGCGTCCAGTTGCCCGACCGCTTCCTCCAACTGCTGTAACTGCTCCACCGCCTTCTCAGCCCGTTTGAGCAGCTCATCGGGCCTGACCGCCGCGACGGCCGCCGCCAGTTCCGAGAGATCGCGCTGCAAGGTTGCCATCCGGTCTGGCAGCGCCGCGACCAGCCCCGCGGCCGGCTCCAGAGTCGCCCTGGCCGCGTGAACGCGGCGGAGCAGGTCCGTCTTGTCGCCGTTCCCGTTCCCATTCCCATTGCCGTCGCACGACAGGGTCGCGATCTTGTCCATCAACAGGATGGGCTGCTGCTGGTTGTCCTGGCCCAGGTGGCGGAAGGTCTGCCACCGGCCCGCGTGCCCCACCTGGAACAGGCAGCCGCCCAACACGTAGCTATCCTTGCACAGCTCGGCGTTGTACCACTTCAACGATTCCCAGTACTGCGCCTCCGAGATGGTCTCGCCGGGATAGAGCCAGCCCACGTCCCCCGCCGGGTCGTTCGGGTACTTGTACATCCGGGCCAGGCCCAACTCGGTGATGATGACCTGGTGATGGTTTCCGTAGCGCTGCCGGATGCCCTCCATGCATGCGCGATAGTGCAGGGCGGCCGTCTCCGTGCCCGACCGGGGCATCAGGGTGGGCCAGCCGTATTCGTGGAACCCCAAATAGGTGTAGGTTTCCAGGGTGCGCGGGAAAAACTCCAGGTAGTGCTCGGCCCGCGTGAAGTTGCCCGCCGCGAAGTTGAACGCGACCGCGGCGAGCCCCTCGCTTTTCAAGCGTCCATGGAAGGCGACCTGGAACTGGTCGAGCGCGGCGGCGCGGCGCCGGGTTTCGACGTCCATCTGGCCGCTGGCAAAGGAGGCCGGCCCGCGCAGCGTCTCGTTGAGCCCCATCCAGGCGTCCACCAGCAGCCGACCGTCGGGGGTGCGCTCCCTGGCATAGCCAAAGTCGTAGCCCAGGATCGTCTCCGCGAACGCGCGCCCGCGGCCTGCCGGGTCCGCGCTGTCCAGCCACGCCGTCTGCTGACCCAGCTCCACGAACATCCGGCCGACGATGAAGCAATTCGGCGAGTGCTGCTGGCGGATCTCGCGCAGCAGGCCGCGATCGCCGGCGTGGACCAGGATGGTCGGCGGTTTGGCCTTGGCCAGCGCGTCGCGCAAATATTGCACTACGGTGTTTTCGAGATAGAAGCCTAGTTTGTGCATGTTAGCTTCTGGCTCCTGGGTGTTGGAGATGGTATCATCTCAATGGTTCGGGGGCTGTGGCCGTCGTTCGACACGCTCACGATGCAGTCTGTGACCGAGTGTCACTAACATTTGCCCCTCGCTCGGGCCGGTCTCCTGACCGTGCCCGCTCCGGTGGCTCGGTCAGGAGACCGGCCACAGCTAGCGAGAAAAGTTAGAGGCATCAGGTCTGTGATCGAACCAGCTCCGTTTTCATCCTTCGTGGTGCATAAACACGTATGCTAACGACTCTGGCTGGTCTGCTACTTGTCGCTCACGACCGGGTCGAAATACGGCCGCACCTTGATGCGCGTGGCCGCGGAGGGCGCGTCCGGCGCGACCCCCCGCGTCGGCAAGATGGCCACCGGCCCATCCGCAGGCATGTCCCACGGGTCCACGAAGGGGGCGGCCGCGGGTTCCGCCGGAGGCGGTGCGCTGGCGACCGGCGCGCTCCTGGGCTGCCACGGCGCCGCGCCCGGCCAGAGGGTGTTTCTGGCGACCAGATTGTCGAGCATGGCCCTGGTCTCGGCCTCGTTCGCCCCGGCCATGCGGTGCACGTCGATGCCCGCGGCACGCAGCCTGGCCTCGTCCACGCCGGTGACCCCCGCATCGCCGCCGACGATGGTCACATGGCGCGCGGCCAGCGCATCGCCTGCGGCAAAGCCAACCGTGGGGCGGAAGTGGGCGATGTACTTCTGGACGTTGGGCCAATCGGCCCTGGCCCACTCCTCCCCGCCATGATCCCACAGCAGCAGATAGTGGTCCATCCTTGGCCCGCCCTCGCCGGTGTGGCCGGCCAGCCGGTCCTTGACGCGCTGGCGCAACGTGTTCTTCCAGGTCGCGTCCACCAGCCATTGGTCGCCTGGGCACACGGTCCCCTTGGGCCAGACATCCCGGTGGCCCATGACCTCTTCGATGACGATCTTGTACTTCTGCATCAGCCAGGCGGCCAGGTGACTGACGCTGGTCATCTGCGCCGGCGTCGGGACCTGGTCCTGCGGTTCACGCGGTGAGCCGTCCTGATTCGTCTTCGTGAACCGGCCGATCAGGCAGATGCCCAGGCTGAAGTTGTTGGGCTCGCCGCCGGCGTGGTTCGACTTGGTCTCGTCACGCTGTGATTGATAGATCGCGCCGTCCTGCGCGACCACGTAGTGGTAGCCGATGCCCGCCCAGCCATTGGTGTGGACGTGGTAATGCGCGATGGTCTGCACCGTGGTTTGGTTACTGGATGCCGCGTGATGGATCACGAGCCGGGTGATCGGCTTCGTGCGGTTGGGATAGGTCTGGGTGGGGTGCTTCTCCAACGAATCCACCAGATCGACGATCTCCGGTTTCGTCACGATCACCTGCCCGCTCTGGCACTCCTGCAACTTGCGCAGAAGATCCGCGATTTCGGCGCGCTGGTTGGCGATCGTGGCATCCCGCGTTTGCACCTGGTCGGTGAGATCGGCCACCTGCGCCTGGAGACCCAACACCTGCCGGCGCAGTTTTTCGATCAGGCGCAGAGGGTCGGACGCCTCAAGCAGATCGCGCACTGCTTCGAGCAGGGTTGCCCGGAAATTCGCGCCAGCGAGCCATTGTTTGCCGGGTGAGGCGACGTTTTCCAGCTCGCAGCGGCCATAGACATCCGCGATGCTGAGCTTGAATCTGCTGACCAGCCAGGCGATCAGCGCGGCCGCGGTGTCCAGTTGAACCGGGGGAGGGGGCGCGTCGGTGAAATTGCCGGCCAGCGCCACCGCGACGCCGTCGGCGTTGGCCGCAGGGACGAAGGTCTGCGCCACCGCGCTGTCGAACGGCTGGGTCCAGTAGATCGCGCCGTCGCCGGAGATCAGGAAGTGATAGGTGATGCCGGGCCGGCCGCCGTTCACCTGAACCTGAGCCAGGCGTTGGGGGGTGATGTCCGCGCGGGTGACCGTATGGTGGACGATCACGCGGCGGATGGCGGTCTCGACGCGTTCTGGATAGCTTTGGCCGCTGATGGTCGGGAGTTGGCCGCGGAGGTCGCTCATGGGTGGCTGTGGCGCCTCCGGCTCCGGCGGGCGGGGGATCTCCGCCTTCAGGCGCTGCACTTCGGCTTCCAACTCGGCCAGCGCGTTCGCCAGGTCTGTGACCGCAAGTTGGCGCACCGCTGCGGCCAGCGCATCGACGGTCCCCTTGAGCCGCGTCACCTCCCCATCCAGCGCCTGGGTGTCCTGGATGGCGGGCAGCAGCGACTTGGTCTGCCGCTCCAGCTCTTCCACCCGGGCGAGGAGACCGTCCGGCGGTGGTGGTCCATCGAAGTCCCAGCGATAGTCGTGCGTGATGGCGTGCTTAAAATCCTCCACCACGCCTTCCTTGCCCGCAATCCCCCAGCGGTCGCCAGGCACTTGAGGCCAGCGGTAGAGGATCAGGCAGCGGATCTTCTGCGCCTGGATCTTGTTCCAGCGGTCGATCTCAGAGTAGGCGGCCTGCACCCAGCCGGTCTTATCGTTCTGCCACGGGATGTCACCTTGATCCGTTTCGGTGATGTAGACCGGCAGCTCTTGCATCTTCTCTGGGATGACGGCCATGAAGTCCTGATACGCGCGGAAGTGCCAGTGCCGTCCCGTGAAACCGGCCGCGGTCAGCTTCTCGGCGGAGGTGATGAGAGTGGGGTGGGCGCCGTGGGTGTAGGTGTGCAAGGCGATGCCGTCGCACTCCACGCGGTCCGGGCCGACCAGGCCGGTCAACACGTCGCGCAAATAGACCACCCAGTCGCCGGTTTCGTTACCTGGATACCGAAGCAGGTTGTTCCAGGGCGCGGGTCCGGCCACCAACACCTGGTCATCGCCGTGGCCGGGGAGGGCGTGGATCGCGTTGCGGACCTTGCGGTAGCAATCGACATAACGATTCGGGAGGATCGGTTCCCCGCGCGTCGCTTCGGTCACGGGCCTGGGGGGGCTGACATCCCAGTTCCACTGCGCGCCGGGCCACTCGATGGGGTGATTCGGCTCGTTGCCGACGATCCAGATGTGGGCGCCGCGAGAAGCCTGCACGAAGTTCGCGCAGCGCACCGCGAAGTCCGCGTAGCGCGTCGCGTAGGGCAGGGCGCCGACCCCGGCGTACCCGGCGTTGAGGCGCACGATCACGCCCAGCCCGCGGCCGGCAAGATCGCTGTAATCGGCGCCGCTGAGGTTGTTGCGTTCCGAGCCGACCCCTTCGGTGGCAAGAACCCATCCTGACGTCGGCGTCTTGAGGCCCTGCATCGTGGCTTCGCCGCCGCGATCGTGGAGGCCGTAGAGGTAGACCGAGTCGTTCAGTGGGCGAGGCATAGGCTTTCTCTCCCGATGGTCTCGCGCAGCGCCCGTGGCAATGTGGACGCGACAGCACGGGTTTGCTGCCAGTATCTTTGACGACGGAACATGTTGGAGCATATCACAACTATCCCTATATGTCAACAGGTTTTCTGGGAATAGGTGCATGGTAGAGATTGGCAGTGCGTACGGTAGCGATTGGCAGGCCGGGTTGTGTTATGATCGACCCATCGCCTGGCCTGCTGGGAACCTGCTGCCCCAGGCCGGCGTCACCGGAATGACGTGTCGCACGCCGTCGTAATCGCAATCTGAGGAGGTCATCATGGCAGAAGATATGGCAGTCGAACCCACCCAACTCACCGAGGCCAGGGCGCCGGGGACCGCCCGCCCGGGGTTCATCCTGGTTGGCGCGTTGGTGATCGGCTTT
>MNXL01000306.1 GCA_001871755.1 Anaerolineae bacterium CG2_30_64_16 | reverse complement strand
CCGCAGGGAGAGCGGTTGCTACGGCCAGCGTCGGCGCGGTGGTGGTGGTCGGCTGCGCGGTGCGGGTGGGTGTCGACGTCGGTGGCGCCTGGGTGGGCACGCTGATCGCGGTGGGTGAAGGCAGGAGCGCGGTCGCGGCGTGGGTGGCGGTAGCCGGTGGCGGGGTCCATGCCAGGGTGTCGGTGCTGCCGCCTCCGCCTGAAGCCAGCGGGATGACCAGCCCGACCAGCGCGGAGAGGACCAGGGTGACGATCCCCAGGATCAGGTTTGTGGAGCGGTCGCCAACACGCATACGGGTCTCCTCTTCGGCCGAAGTGAGATGGTGAAGTGGGTAGATCACGGATCTGGCCGGTGATATACTCCGCGCGGGCACAAACTGCGCTTCTTGAATCACCACAACGTTAGCCTGTCACCCTGAGCGGGTTGATCCCGTGAGGTACATGACGGCGAAAATCCAGCGAAGGGTCTCGTTGAGAGGACGGATTCTTCGCTAGACGCTTGCCGTCGTGCGAGGTTAGGGGCAAACCCGCTCAGAATGACAGTTGCTACAAAAACGCACCTTGTGGCCGTGCCGAGTATAGCAGCAGACCGTGATCTACCCGGAGCGCTTTCCTACTTGGGCATCGACTGCAACGCGCCATAGGCCGGGCGGTTGGCGATGCCAAAGGCTGCCAGCTCCGTGCCAGGGTTCGTGATGCCGAAGTTGAGGTTCCACAGGAACATCGGGCCAACCCAGCCCCACGCCTTGGCCATCTGGTAAGCTTGCACCAGGTAGCTGGCCTGTTCTTCCAGCGTGTTGTCACGGGCATATTCGTAGCCCGGTATCGGGTTGGGCTCGGAAGCCCAGCCGAACTCCGTGGGCCAAACGCGCTTGCCAGTGTCACCGTTCTGCACCATCACATTACGATACCGCTCCATGGTGTCGCGGTAGAAGAAACTGGGATGGTTCTTGAAGCTCGGTTCGGCTGGGTTGCTGTAACCGAACTTGGCGTCGGGCGGGTTGTTGTACCCGCTGGGATGGGCGCCCAGAGCATCGAAGCAATTCTTGGCGCCGGCCGCATACATGCGTTGCAGGTAGACGACGTCGTCGATGGCGATTGAGCCATCGTTGACACCGGTGGGGGTCAGCGCGCCGGCCACCACCACCATGCCCGGGTCCGCGGCCTTGATGGCGCGATACGCGCGGCAGAGCATGTCTACATAGCGACCAGGATCCAGCGGCTCGTGGCCCCACTCGTACCACAGGTTCTGTTCGTTCCAGACCTCGATGGCCTGAACCCTGCCTTTGTAGCGAGCGGCGTACGCGCCCACGAAGTCGGCGTAGTCTTGCAGGTTGGCGGGTGGCCCCTCGACGCTGAGGTCCGTGTTGGCTGGCCGGGCCCAGTTTGGCGCCTTCACGATCGAGGCCAGGATCTTCATGCCACCGCCGGCGAGGGTGTCGACGATCTGATCCATCCCGCCCCAGCCGTACGAGCCCTTGCTGCCCTCGAAATCTTTCCACGGGGCCTGGAACTTGACCCAGTCGAAGCCCATCCCGCGGGTGGCGCTCACGATATAGCCCAGATCGGCGCCGCCGTACACTTGCGCCTGAACGCCGTAGCCGAAATAGCCGCCGGCCGGCGGGTAACTCGGGCTGCTGCTCGCTGGCGCCTGGGCTTGCGGTTTGGGAGTCGGCGGGGGAGCCACCTGAACCAGCACCACCGCGGCGGTTGCGCCGCTGGCGCTCACCAGGTCACCCGTCACCCAACCTTCCTGGCCGTCATAGCCGAACCGCCACCAGTTCGCGGCCTCGTTCCGGCCGGTGATGTGATAGGTCTCACCCTGCCGGAGCTGCCCGATCTTGGGATAAGAAGTACCTGGCCCTGAGCGGACGTTGAGGGTGGCCGAAGTGACGGCGAACTCGGCAAAGCCCGGCGTAGCCGTCGGCTCCGGGGTCGGGGTGAACGCTGGCGTTGGCGTCGGGGTCGGTACCGGGGTGTACGTTGCGACCGCGAGGCCGACCGCGCTCTCCCGGCGCAGCACCTGCCCCCGGTCCGACACGACCGCCTCGACCTGCAGGTCGCCCGGCTCCATCGGCGCAGCCAGGACGATGTTGGGGTCGGTGAGCGGCCGCACCTGGCTGATCGACTGGCCGGCGCTGCCCTGCACCTTCCACTCGACGGTGAAGTTGCTGTCGATCGCGGTGGTGCGCCCCTGCTGATAGTCGCGCATCAGGGACCAGAGATCCACGTCCAGCCCATCTGCGGGCAGGTTCTCCACGGTGAAGCCCTGGATATTGTAGAACTTGAGCAGATCGAGTTTATGGCTCAGGCTGGCGGCGTTCTCCAGCCAGACGGTGCGCGCGTTCCCCTGGTCATCCTGATAGCGGTAGACATAGGCGCCGATGTTCGGGTCGTAGATCAGGCCACTGTTGGGGTGCGAAGAGACCAGCGCCAGGTTCAGTGGCTGGCCAGGCTCGACCACCGCCTGGTCGGCCTCGACGCGGCCGATCAGTGGCGCCAGCGCGTCGCTGTAGCTTTTGAGCAGGAAGTAGGCGCCGGCCTGTTCCACGCTGCGGCCGCTGAAGATGATTTGCAGTTTGTAGCGGTTGACCTGGCCGACCGCGTAGCTCAGCAGGGCGTCGAAACGGCCACCGGGCGCGTAGGCGTTGGGGTCGGCCGGCGCCGGGATCTTGACCGTGTCGGCCAGCATGCTGAGGGTCTGCCAGTCGTACGCGCCGGTGTCCCAGCGATCTTCGGCGACCTGGGTCGGCGTCTCGACGCGCACGCTGAGGGTCTTGCCCTGCTCGTGGAGTTTCTGGGCCAGCATCCCCACGAACTGGTTGAACTCGCCGCGCAGGTTGGGGTCCAGGCCGTGGTAGTCGATGTCCACGCCCGCGTAGAGGTTGCCGACCGCCAGGTTGACGAGCGCGGTGATGTGAGCGTCGCGCTGGTGGGTGTCCACCAACATGTTGGCGAACAGGTCGGTGCGCACGATCGGGCCGTCGTAATTGCGGATCACCGGCACGACGGCGTAGGCGCTGCTCAACTGGTCGAAGGTCGCGTCCAACGCGCCGTCCAGACTTCCGCCATTGCCCAGGTAGAGCCCGGTGGGTTGGACCTGGCCCAACGCGCCCTGGCCCTCTCCCGGCAGCGCGCTGGCCAGCGGCAGGTCGGCCGAGACGACCGCGGGCATGGGGTTGGTCTGCACGATCAGCGCGGACTCAGGCACCGCGTTGACGCGAGATTCGATCTGGTCATCTTCGCGGATGATGCTGTGTGGCAGCCACTGCCAGTTTTGCGCGGCCGTGTCCCAGGTGTAGACGTCCAGCGTTTCATACGGTTCGCTGTCGTTGGGGATCGGCATCACCCAGGTGGAGCCGGACGGTGTCTCGCCGCGCAATTTCAACTGGTAGAATGGGCTTCTGGCAATCATCTGGGACGGGATCGCCTTGGCCGCGGCCAACAGATCGGCCCCGGCGCTGCCTTCCAGGAAGGTGACGCGCGGCACGGAAGTGAGCGTCGCCCGGAAGGGTTGCGCGATGGCGTCCGGCATGAAGATGATCTGGGCGCCATCGGGGTCGGTGAGGGCGCCGCCGGCCCCGGTGACCCGCGTGGCGCCGGCGTCGGTGATCCGTTCGATGATCGAGATGGGGGGGAGCAGAAAGGCCAGGATCAACAGGGCTGGGATGATCACGAAACTGATCACCCGGCTGCTGGTCTTGCCCTCGAGCCAGCGGGCCAAACGGGACGGCCTTTGCGAGTCAGTCATTTCCATACTTTGCGTTGTGCTCCTGCTTGAAATGTCTTGCCGGCATGGGGATCTTTGGCGCCCATAATGGGGCGTCAGTCGCCCAACCGGGCAAGATGTCGCCCGAGCGCGCGACAGATCTGCCACGTTTCTCGGGCGGGATAGGTGGCCGCTAAGATGGTCCGATATGTGATGGCCCAGGGAGCCACCGCAAGAGGCGGGCGTTCGGGTTCGTACTCACGACAGGGTCGCTAATGGACATGCGGTCTCGGCCTCCACAACGAACGATTCCGCGCAGAATCGAAAAGATACGTCTTGTCGGAAACAAGGAGGCCATTTTAGCATAGAGGCTGTGATTTGGCAAACAGGGTGTGGGGATTGCCGATTGGCGATTTTCGATTTCCGATTGGTGATTGGGGATGGGAGAGTCGAGTTCGCCCATGCAGTCGCCAGGGCCCGACTTTCTACCTTCCGGTAGATTATGGTATACTCAGCAGATCCTGATTTGCTCCCGCCTGATCCGTGATCGGGCGGGTCACGGACCCGGCCGGAGCTTGAAACTGTGATCTACTGATACTCTCAACTCTGTTAGTCACGATTTCACCTTGTCACCTTGTCACACAAGAGGGGGGTGAAGAAGCTGCGTAAGTCAAACTGGTTACTGATCGCCCTGGTCGCGGGTGTGGTACTGCTGGCGTTGGCCGGCGTGGCGCTCCTGGGCGCGTATTTCTATCTATCCCGTGACTCCAAGGCCGAGATCGGGTGGATCAACCCGCTGGATACCGTGGTCGCGGGGCGCGTGGCCCCCGATCTGGCCGTGCTGTCCCTGGCTGGCGAGCCCGATGATCGCGTGATCCGGGCCGCGCTGGACGCTGGAGAGATCGAGACGGCGTATGCCGGGTTGACCTACAGCGTGTTGCTGCCGGATACGCTGCGCAGCGGTCACTGGCTGTTGCTGGCCAACTACTATCGGGAAGTGGACCCGACGCGGGCGTTGACCTGCTATGCGGCTGCGTTGGATCAGGTGGCGCTGAGCCCGGCGCTGAGCGATGTGGCGCGGGCGGATGTCTCGTTGCAGGTGGCCCGCGGTTTCGCGGCGCTGGAGAAGCCGCGGGCGGCGCACCTGGCGTTGGCTCAGGCCGAGAACCTCGCCCGGTATAGCCTGTCCATGTTGCCGGCCCAGCGGCGAGCGACACTGATTCAGGTGGTGGCCCTCTATCGTGGGTTGGGTGACGTGCAGACGGCCGCGACGATCGAGGGGAATCTCGACAGCGCCATTGCCGGCCCCGGCGTCAAGCTGGATCAGGGTCCGCAACTGCTTCCCGGCTTGCGCGGCAGCGTCGTGTTGCCGGTGGCGGTTTCGGAAGCGATCGTCGCGCGGCAGGCTGCGGCGGCCAACCTGGCTGCCTGGTGGCTGAATGCTCCCCCCAGCGGCCGCGCCGAACCGGTCCTCGCGCGACAGCAGGGGTTGGCCGAGGCGCTCGGTCAGGCGCTGGTGGCTGAGGACGCGGCCCGGTCGGCGTTTTACGCCGGCGCCGGCGACTTGCCGCTCGCCGATCGACTGGCGCTGCTCTACGATCAGGTCGCCTGGCTGACGATCAAGTACCGGGCCGCGCGCGGGGCCTACGGGGTTTCGCTGGCGCCGGCCTGGGAGACGCAGGTCGCCGAGCTCCAGTCGGCGTTGGTGGACGCGTACACGAACCTGATCAACGGCTACGGCCAGCAGTTGGACACCCTCAGTCCGGCCGAGGCGGCGCCAGCGCGCGTGGAGCTGTTGCGCCAGGGCGTGCTGTGGACGCGGCTGGGGCTGTTCCCGGATCACGCCGAGGAGGCGCTGGCCGAGCAATTGAGTGAGGCGGCGAGCCAGCTCTGGACCCGTCAGGGCGGCGCCGGGTTGACCATCGTTGTCCAGGAGAATCAGGGCCAGCGGTTCTACCTGTTGTCTGGATCAGAGGCAGCACAGCCGGGAGCCGCGGGCGGGTGATAGGCAATTGGGTTCGCTCACAGGCCTTGGGGTAGGGCAATTGCAGGTAACCTGTACGGCGCGAGTGCGTACGTCCGTACGTATTGACAAAGGCTCGCAGCCTGACACCACGCGGGAAGCCTTCAAGCAGACTTGATGAACAATGACGATAGTATCTTCTCAATAATCTGGGGCGAACGTGCCTGGCACTTCCGAAAAGTGCCAGGCACGTGATGGCGATGCCCCTATCTATTGAGAGGATACTGACGATACGGATGCAGCTATGCCTACTGTGCTCGAGGATGGCCCCTATAGCTTCGTCTTCTTCAGTTCTGATAAAGGCGAGCCGCCTCACATTCACGTGAAACGTGAGCGGCGCATCGCCAAGTTTTGGCTTGACCCGGTTGCGTTGGCAAAGAATCGCGGCTTTCCTGGACACGAACTAAACCACCTTGCGCGTCTTGTGGCAAAACATGAGCTGACTCTCTTGGAGGCGTGGCATGAGTACTTTGGTGCTTGAAATGGAACCTATCGCGGTAGAAGTCGCCGTGACAGATGATGACCTGATTGTAGACCTTTCCGACGGCCGCTGTATCCGTGTGCCCTTGGCCTGGTATCCACGTTTGTTCTATGCTTCTGACATGGAGCGGCAGAATTGGCAATTATTGGGAGACGGATACGCGATTGAGTGGCCCGATCTGGATGAACATATCGGCATAGAGGGCTTACTGGCAGGGCGACCTGGTGGTGAGAGTCCGCAGTCACTTAAGCGCTGGTTAGGGCTAAGGACTAAATAACTTACCCACTTGCTCCGGCAAATGAGGCGAGCCAGCTCTGGACCCGTCAGGGTGGCGCCGGGTTGACCATCGTTGTCCAGGAGAACCAGGGCCAGCGGTTCTACCTCCTGTCCGGTTCGGAGATATCGCAGTCAGGGAACGCGGGCGGATGATCGCCCGGGGTGCACCGCGATGCCGGTTACAGCTTCCTTGGAGAGCGCCGGTAGGGCAAATGGAGGTCACCTGTACGTCACGAGTGTTTGACAAAGCCTCGCGCCACGGGTATACTTGGGCCGTATTATGAGAAGCGCCAGATCAACTACTACAGTTGGGCGTAAGTCCTTTGGCAGTTGCAGAGCACGCCGCCCAACTGTTTAAAGTACTTTGCGCATCCCTTTCAACTGCACAAGGATTTCCGCCGCAAAGTACTATGGAGGTACCCCGCGTTATGCCTGAGGTCGTTCGCACGTTTGAGCGAGTACCCAATCTGAAGCACCGAAGCGCACGTCGCTGCGGTGTTTTTTGTGTGCGTGACCGATGAGGCCGTTCCAGAAAAATAGATGTCCCAAGATCGCCGGTTTTTCCGGGGATCGCAGGGGGTTTTGGGATAAGTATTTTTCTGGAACTTACTGAGTTGTGTTCCATCCCACACCAAGAGGAGGCTCAAGTATGGATTCGGCGATGATTGCAAAGATCAGCAAAGCTCGTGAATATTCTGAGGAGCCGGAACGGATTACTTTCAGGCGCTTTGAGGTCGGGTTCGAGGGAAAGCACCAGGTCTATACGATTACGTTCGATCACGGGGCGTGGCAGTGCGAGTGTGACTTCTTTGGCCAACGTGGGGTGTGCGTGCACACCATGACGTTGGAGCGGGTGTTGGGAGTGATGTTGGAGGAGGCGACGCCGGTCGCGGCGTAGGAGCTGTCCAAAAGGGCTTGGTTATTGAAATCGGGCGGGCTTATCCGCACATCCGGCATCAGACGCTGGGGTGTCGGGTCTCGGCTCGCCCGATCAATTCCGTGGGAAATTCGGAGGGACCGTGAAAAAGCGCTGGCAGATCCTCGCGGGCGTGCTCATCAGCCTGATCTTCATCTGGTACGCGTTGCGCGGCCTGGAATTAGACCAGGTGTGGAGTCATCTGCACACGGCCAACTACTGGTGGATCCTCCCAGGCGTGGCGGTCTATTTCTTTGCGGTCTGGGCGCGCACCTGGCGCTGGCACTACCTCCTGCGACCGGTCAAGGCGATCTCGTTGCCCAGGCTTTTTCCCGTGGTGTGCATCGGCTATTTCGGCAACAACGTCTATCCAGCCCGCGCCGGCGAGGTGATCCGTGCGTTCGTGTTGCGGCGCAATGAGGGTGTCAGCGTCAGCGCGTCGTTGGCGACCATTATCATCGAGCGCGTGTTCGACGGGCTGGTGATGTTGCTGTTTGTCTTCTTCGCCTTGCCTTTTGTGGGCGCCGAGCATATCCCGCCGGTCTATCGCCGGGTCGTGATCGGCGCCAGCGTGCTGTTCCTGGCCGCGCTGCTGGTGTTCCTGTGGATGGCGTTCGACCAGCGCCGGGTGGGGGTGGTGTATCGCTTCTTCGCCGACCGGCTGGTACCGGCCCGGTTCCGCGCGCCGGTGGACGGTTTCTACGAGCGGTTTTTGGCCGGGCTGCACTTCTTGCGCAATGGCCGCGACGTGTTGATGGTCTTCGTGACGTCGGTGGTGATCTGGCTCACTGAGACCGTCAAGTACTGGTTGGTGATGCACGCCTTCGATTTCGCCGTCAGCTTCATCGGCTTGATGTTGATGAACGGGGTGGTAAATTTGACTACGACGCTGCCCTCGGCGCCCGGCTACATCGGGACGTTCGAGGTGGGCGCGCGGGTGCTGGAGGCGCTTGGTGTTGATTACGGGCTGGCGTTCGGGTATACGATCGTGCTGCACGCCGCGCTGTGGTTCCCGATCACTGCCCTGGGCGCTTTCTACATGTGGCGGCTGGGGGTGCGGTGGGGGGATTTTGAGAAGGAGATTGTGAATACATGAAGAACATCGCTGTCGTCGGCACCGGCTACGTGGGCCTGGTGACCGGCACCTGCTTTGCTGATTTGGGCAACAAGGTGATCTGCATCGATATCGATGAGCGCAAGATCCAGGTGCTGCTCGAAGGCGGGGTTCCGATCTATGAGCCGGGCCTGGAGGAGGTGGTCCGGCGCAACGTGGCGGCCGGCCGGCTGACGTTCGCCACGTCGTACGCTGAGGGATTGGCGGACGCTGAGTTCGCGTTTATCGCGGTCGGCACGCCTTCGGGCGTGGACGGCGAGGCGGATCTGCAATACGTGCGCATGGCGGCCGAGACCATCGCCGAGACGATGGATCATCCGCTGGTCATCATCAACAAGAGCACGGTGCCGGTGGGCACGGGGGACTGGGTGGCCGACATCATCCGCAAGCATCAGCCTGAGCCGATTGATTTTGCGGTCGTGTCGTGTCCTGAGTTCCTGCGCGAGGGGTCGGCGCTGGCCGACTTCATGCACCCGGACCGGGTCGTGTTGGGGTCGCTCGATCGGGACGCCGCGGAGAAGGTAGCGCAGTTGCATCTGTCGCTGCGCGCGCCGATCGTCCTCACCGACCTGCGCACGGCCGAGATGATCAAGTACGCCTCCAACGCGTTCCTGGCCACGCGCATCTCCTTCATCAACGAGATCTCGGCGATCTGCGAGAAGTTGGGCGCGGATGTCAAGGAAGTGGCGGCCGGCATGGGGTACGACAAGC
>MNXL01000371.1 GCA_001871755.1 Anaerolineae bacterium CG2_30_64_16 | reverse complement strand
CCTCGTCCAACAGCCCCATCTGCCGGCCCTCGTAAAAATCCGGCCCGATCAGCGAGTTGCCGCACTTGACGTTGTGCGCCAGGTCGGGCAGGGCGCGCTCCGGGAAGAGCGCCATCTGCTGCCCCAGCGTCTGCTCGTCCTCCCCCTCCAGCACCTTGAGCAACAGCGACAGTTTGGTGGTCTCCACGGCCTGCGGGTCGATGTCCACGCCGTAGATGTTGTTGAGCAGGATGCGCTTGCGCTCGTCGATCGTCAGTTGCCAGTCGCCGGTGCGGGTCTGGTAGAGCCGGGGCGTGCTCCCCGTGGCCCACGTGTCCGGCCCGTCCGCGCTGTACTGATCCCGGCGCCAGTCGAGCAGGTACTGGTACGCGCCCAGCAAAAAGGAGCCGGAACCGCACGCGGGATCCAAAATCCGCAGCTTGCTCACGCCGCCGCGCGGGCCGGGCCGCTTGCCCTCCACCAGCTTTCCCACCGTCTGCCGCACGATGTAGTCCACGATGTAGGTGGGCGTGTAGTAAACGCCGCCGGCCTTGCGCACCTCCGGCTTTTCCTCGATCACCGCGCGGTGGGCCGGGGTCAGGCGGATCACCTTGCCCAGGAACTGCTCGTACACCTGGCCCAGGATGTCGGCCGGCAGGACCGAGAACTCGTAGGGGCTGTCCGGGTAGTAGAGGCTCCTGAGGATGTCCCGTAACACCTTATCGTCGATGGTCAGCCGGGGCGTCAGGGTGTCCGGCGCATCGGCGCGGTCACGCTCGCCCTCGAAGTAAAACAGCCCGGAGTTGTAGCGGGCGTCCGCGTGGCGAAAGCGCAACTGGAGGCGGCCGTAGATCTCGGCGCCGTTGGTCAGCCCCAGCAGCGTGCTGTACGGCTCGATGCCCCGGTCCTCGGCGATGCGCAGGAAGATGATGCGGTCGATGGTGCGCTGGACCGCAAAGTTGAGCTGGCGCTGGCTCAGCTCCGGGTTGCGCAGCGCGATGTTGCGCGCCAGCAGGTCGCGCCAGCGCTCGATCTCAGCCAGGAAAGCCGCGTCCACCTCGGCCGTGCCGCGTTTGGCCTTCTTGGACTCGACGTACCTGTCGAATGAGCCGCGCAGGATGGCCTCGCGGGAGAAGATGCCGGCGATTTCGTCCCAGCGCTCAGGATAATCCGTGTAGCGCAGGTAGATCACCCGGGCCGCGGCCGCCTGGTCGGCCTTGTCCGGTTTGACGCGGCAATCGTAGACCGCGAATTCCTCGAAATCGGTGAGGATGCTCAGCGGCAGCCTGGCGCTCCAGGCGTAGCGGCGGAGCTGATAGGCCGGGTGGACGTCGGCCTTGATGTCCACCGCCGGCTTTTTGGCCTCCACGAAGAATTTGCGTGCGCCGCCGATGCGGAAGCCGTAGTCCGGCGCCTTGGTGCCGCCCCCCACTTTGACCGCGTCCTCGTGGACCACGTCCTTGTACGCCTCGGCGTAGCCGTGCTTGTTGGCCACGTCCCAGCCCAGCGTCTCGAAGAACGGGTCCAGGAACTCGCGGCGGAGCTGCGTCTCGTTGTAACGGCCCTGCGTGTAGGCCGCGCGGTTGCGGTGGAAACGGTCGATCAGTTCGAGGATTTCTACCGGTGGGGTCATGAAGTCTCCTCATACTGAACCGGGTTGGCTTCACCCGGGTGTCTACGCGATGGTCCCTTGTGCCAGCGGCCTGAAGTCGTATCAAGTATAGCACGCATCGCTCGTGTGACAAAGCGCCAGGCCTGTCAGGTGTCCATACGGGAGGTCCCTCACCTGAATCATGGGCATCCCGGCTGATGTTCGATGCTCGATGCTGCCAGGTCACGGCGAGGTATCTGCTCAATTTTCCGGGGCCTTACTTGCTGTGGCCGGTCTCCTGACCGAGCCACGACGGGCGACCGGCCCGAGCTATCCCCAGATTATTGAGAAGATACACGGCGAGGATATCGGGCGGGGGTGTCTCGCGGGAGAAACGGGATCGAGAAGAAATTCACCGGGATTAAAGAAAATTAAGTATTGACAGAAAAATGAATCCGTCTAAAGTGAACCCGATGGATACCACAACCCTCATTATCGGACAGAAGATCAAAGAACTGCGCGCTCAGCGCGGGTTGACGCTCGACGAGCTGGCCGAAAGAAGTGGCTGCACGCCGGGTTTCTTGTCGCAGGTCGAGCGGAACAAGGCCGCGCCGTCTATCACCACGCTCTACGCGGTCGCAGAAGCCCTGGGCGTCAAAATCACCAAGTTCTTTCCCGATGTGATCAATCCGCCCAAGGTAATGAGACACGATCACAGGGACACCTTCCATTTTCAGGGTTCTGCCATCGTCTATTCCCTGTTATCCACCAAGTTTTCTTATGGCGCCATCGGGGCCTTCCTGATGACCTTCACGCCGGCCAATCAGGCTTTGCCCACGGACGAGACCCGCGCCCACATGGGCGAAGAGTTGTACTATATCCTGGAAGGGGTCTTGCGCCTGTGGATTGGTGACGACTTTTATGACTTGTATCCGGGTGACAGCGTGTATTTCAAGTCAAACATCAGGCATCGCCTGGAGAACCGGAGCAATCAGATTGTCGTTGCGCTTGGGCTGATCACGCCCTCGCTATTCTAGATATTACATGGACATGGATACCCTTGGTAAAAAGCATCGGCGAACGAATCAAAGCATTGCGCACTGAGCTGGGGATGACCCTGGCTGAGTTGGGGAAAGCGGCGAATCTCTCGACCAGTTATTTGTCACAGGTCGAGCGGGACAAGACTACACCCTCCCTGTCCACATTGATCGACATCGCGGCAGCCCTGAACGTTCGGCCGCGCTACTTTTTCGAGACCGAGGCCGAGGCGGCGTACGTTACGCGGGCCGATGAAGCTGATGACCATCTCGTCGCAGATGGTCAGATCGCTCGCTCGCACCTGTCACCTGAAGTCAGCGCCAACAAGCTTGCATCATATCGAGTCACACTCCGGCCAGGTGCGTCATCCGAGCAATTGCCTACCTATTCCGGCGAGGAGTTTGTCTTTGTGATTGCAGGAGAGCTGACCGGTCAGGTGGGGGATGAGGAATTCGTGCTGATGGCCGGCGATAGTATTCACTATGACGCCCTTCAACCCCACAGTTGGCGAAACGCGGGGAACGAGCCATGTATCGTGATTTGGAGCCGGGCGACTGCCTGGCTGGAGCGGTGATTGCGGCGAAACCAGCGCATCACCGCTGGCCGAGCGGGGGAATCACGTTCTGGGTGTAGTGTCCCGTCTCTTACGGGCAGTCCGAGGTGGAAGGAGGTGGATGCCCTGGGAAGAAAAGCCGACGACAATTGCGGTACCCGCTGGTTTGATCAACAGCAACTAACGGAAAGGACAAGGAGGGACGAAAATGAGAGGTAAGACGTTCACGGCGTTTGCCGTCATGATCCTGGTGAGTCTACTGCTCACCCAGTGCACCCCGACCGCTGCTCCACCGGCTGCCCCGACTCAGGCCCCGGCCGTGGCAGCGGCTCCGACTCAGGCCCCGATCGCCACCACCGCACCGGCTGCGCAGAAGCGCGTCCTCAGGATCACCTTCTCGTGGCCGGATCGCATCGATCCCGCGGTCGGTAACGATTATGCCGGCTCGACTTCATTAGCGAATCTGTACGATACGTTGATCTTTCCCAACGCCAAGGGGGGCGTCGATCCCTGGTTGGCCGAGTCGTGGGATGTTTCCCAGGACGGCCTGACCTACACGTTCCATCTGCGCCAAGGGGTCAAGTTCCATGATGGCAGCCTGTTGAAGGCCAGCGACGTCGTCTACAGCTACGATCGCCTCAAAGCCATCGGCGAGGGCTTCGCCTATCTGGTGACTGCCGGCGTCGAGGGCGTGAAGGCCGTGGACGATGCCACGGTCGAATTCAAGCTGTCCAATGCCACCGCCCTGTTCCTGCCGAGCCTCGTCCGGCTCTACGTGGCCAGTGAGGCGCTGATCCGCCAAAACACCAAGGCGGAAGGCCCCTATGGTACGGATGGCGACTTCGGCAAGGAGTGGCTCCAGACTCACGACGCCGGTACCGGGCCGTACATGGTCAGGGAATTCCCGCTCGAACAGTATCTGCTGATGGACAAGAACACCGATTGGTGGGGCGAGTTCCATCCCAACGCTCCCGATGAAGTGCGTTTCATCGGCACGACCGAAGCTGTCACCATCCGCAGTCTGATGCAAAACAAGGAGCTGGAGATCTCGGATCAGTGGCAATCGTTCGAGGCCTATCAGGCGTTGGAAAAGCTTGACGGCGTGAAGATCGCCCCACTCCAGTCGTTGTCGTCCTTCTACTACATGATCAACAACAAGAAACCGCCTACCGACGATGTGCACTGCCGCCGCGCGATCGACTACGCCTTCGACTACGATGCCGCCGTGGGCCTGGAATGGCCGGGCACCAGGCAGATGGTGGGGCCAGTGCCGGCCGCCCTGGCCGGACACGACCCGAACGTCTTCACCTTCAAGCGCGACCTCGACAAGGCCAAGGCCGAGTTGGCTCTGTGCAAGTATGCCAATGACATCGCCAACTACCCGATCAAGGTCCAGTGGGTGGCCGAAGTGCCCGACGAGGAGAAATGGGCGTTGCTCTTCCAGGCGAACATGGCCGAAGTCGGCCTCAAGGCGGAGATCACCAAGGCGCCGTGGCTGAGCCTGGTAGAGAACACCAGCAAGCTGGAGACCAGTCCCTCCATCGCCACCATCTACGTCTCGTCCGATCTGCCGGAGGCCGGCCTGATGCTGAAGCAGCGCTATCACTCCAGCACCACCGGCACCTGGCAACAGGTGGAGTGGCTCCAGGATCCGCAGCTCGACGCGGCCATCGATGACGCGCTGGCGACGCTGGACGATCAGGAGCGGTTCGCCAAGTACGCCAAGATCCAGGCGGAGCTGGTGGATCGCGCGGTATCCCTATGGATCTACGATCAGGTGGAGAAGCACGCCTACCGGACCTGCGTAGACTGGCCCGCGGCCCGTGGCGAGACGAGCGCGATCATGGGCTATCAGGAGTATGCCGCCCATATCGGCGTGGATTGTCAATAGTCACATGAGCCTCGCTTTGTAGGTCGAGTTGTTATTCCGGCCCACAGAGCGACAGATCGGGAACTCCCGGAGCGCGCAGGTCTGGCCGCTTCGGGGGTTCCCGCCACGTGGGCCAGTGTCGCGGCGTCAGAGAGAGGTGGCTCGGATATGTCATTGTTGAATTTTCTCGTCCGGCGGATCATTTATTCTGTGTTTGTCCTCCTCGGGCTCTCCATCGTGATCTTTCTCATCGCGCGGGTGATGCCCGGAGATCCGGCGCGCATGGCAGTAGGCGCGCGCGCGCCGCAATGGGTCGTGGACAGATTGCGGGAGCAGATGCATCTCAACCAGCCGCTGGTCGTGCAATACGGTTATTGGCTGAGCGATGCGGTGCGGGGCGATTTCGGCCTTTCGCTGATCACGCAACGGCCGGTCACCACCGACATCAAAGAGTTTCTGCCGGCATCGCTCGAGCTGGTTTTCTTTTCGGGCTTACTTTCGGCGGTAGGCGGCATCGGGTTGGGGATCGTATCCGCCCGCTACAAAGACACCTGGATCGACAACGTCGTCCGCGTTTTTTCCTATTTCGGAATCGTAACCCCTTCTTTCGTCTTTGCCATCCTGTTTATCTTGCTCTTTGGGTTCACCCTCAATTGGCTGCCGATCATCGGGCGGGTGCACGAACAAACCGCGGTTCCGCCACTGGTCACGGGAGCCATCACAGTGGACGCCCTCCTGGCGGGTCAGTTCGGGACCTTTTTCGACGCGTTGCGCCACCTCCTTCTGCCGGCGATCTCGTTGGCGATGGGATCCATTGCTCAGGAGGCGCGGATCACACGGTCCAGCATGGCGGACAACCTGAGCAAAGACTATATCGCTTCGGCGCGCGCGTTGGGCATCCCGGAACGCGTCGTGATGGGGCGTTTCCTGCTCAAGCCCTCGCTTATCCCCACCGTTTCCATCCTTGGGCTTGACATCGCCTCGACACTGAGCGTCGCCTTCCTGGTCGAGCTCATCTTCAACTGGCCCGGGCTGGCCCGCTACGGGATGAACGCCATGCTGCACAAGGACCTGAACGCCATCTCGGCTGTGATCCTGGTGCTGGGCGCGGCCTTCGTCACCGTCAACATCATCGTGGACATCATCGTCGCCCAGTTGGATCCCCGCATCCGGCTGAGTGCGACAAGGAGCGCATAGCCGAGATGGCCGAAGAAGTCAGCACCCACCGCGGATCTGTCGCCAGCATCACCCCCGAGCAGATCAAGGAGATGGAACGCGCTTCCAGGCGAGAAAATCTGGGGCGCAACTGGTACAAATTCTCGCGCAACCCACTGTCCGTCATCGGTGTTGTGACGGTGATCCTGCTCATCCTGTTGGCCACCCTCGCCCCGTTGGTCGCGCCGTTTCCAAAACATGCCGGGCCCTTTACCGATTTTGCGCACGCCAAGCTCCCCCCGGAGTGGGGACACCTGTTCGGCACCGACCAGATCGGCCGCGATGTCTTGAGCCGGATCATCTTCGGCCTGCGCTCGTCGTTGCTGATGGGCGTCGTGGTGCTGGCGCTCGTCGTGCCGCCCGGCGTGCTGTTGGGCCTGCTGGCCGGCTACTTCCAGGGGATGTGGATCGAAGCCGTCATCATGCGGATTACCGACATCTTTCTGGCCGTGCCGCCCTTGATCCTGGCGCTGGCGGTCGCGTCCGTGCTCGAACCCAACCTGTGGAACGGCATGTTGGCGGTTTCGCTGATGTGGTGGCCGTGGTACACGCGGCTGGTCTATGGCCTGGCCGTGGCGCTGCGTAATGAGTACTTCGTCAGCGCGGCCGAAGTCACCGGTGCGAGCACCGCACACATCCTGTTCCGTGAGATCCTACCCAACACCGTCTCGCCGATCCTGACCAAGATGAGCCTCGACGTCGCGTGGGTGATCATCATCGGCTCCATGCTCAGCTTTGTCGGCCTGGGTGTGCAGCCGCCCGAGCCCAGCCTGGGCACGATGATCGCGGATGGCGCCCGCTATCTTCCCGATCAATGGTGGATCGCAATTTTCCCCGCCCTGGCGATCGTCGTCGTCGTCCTGGGCTTCAATCTGCTGGGGGATGGCGTGCGGGACATGTTCGCGGCCCAGGAGACTTGAGATGTCCTTTGCACCTCTGTTACTGGAAATCAAGAATCTGCACGTCCACTACGCGGTCTATGGCGGCCGCCTCAAGGTTCTGGACGGTGTCGACTTTCACATGCGCACCGGAGAGAAGGTCGGGTTGGTGGGCGAGACCGGTTGCGGCAAGACGACGATGATGAAGGCCATCCTGCGCGTGTTGCCCATGCCGCCGGCCCAGATCCCGCAGGGTGAGATCTACTTCAATGGCCGGGATATCCGCAAGATGAGCGGCAACGACTTGCAGCGCGTGCGTGGGCGTGGCATCTCCATGATCTTCCAGGATCCGACCGCCGCGCTCAACCCGGTTTTCAGCGTGGGCGAACAACTGGGCGCTGTCATCCAGTATTCCGCGGAACGGGGGAAGGCGCTCTCCCACCAGGAGATCCACCAGCGCGCTATCGCCGCGCTGCAAGAGGTGGCGCTGGCCGACCCGGAGCGCCTGCTGCGCAGCTATCCCAGCCAGCTCAGCGGCGGGATGCGGCAACGCGTGTGCATCGGCATGGCGCTCGCGACGCACCCCCAACTGCTCATCGCCGATGAACCGGGCACCTCGCTGGACGTGACGATCCAGGACCAGGTTCTGCGTCTGTTGCGAACGCTGGTGGCGGAGAAGGACACCTCCGTCATCCTCATCACGCACTCGTTGGGCATCGTCCGCGAAATGACCGACCGGGTCTACGTGATGTACGCGGGTGACATCGTGGAGGTAGCGGTCACGCCGAATCTCTTCGCCAACCCCTTGCACCCCTACACCCAGGGCCTCATCAGCACCGTCCCGCGGCTGACAGGTGGCGGCATCGCCAGCGGCATCCCGGGGCGCATCCCGAACTATCTCACACCGCCGACAGGCTGTCGTTTTCACCCGCGCTGTCCCCACGTGATGGACATCTGCCGCGCGGAGAAACCGCCGGCCTATCGCGTGGACGACGATCACGAAGTGGCCTGTTTTCTTTATCGAACTGAGAACCGGGTGTGACCAGACAGGGTGAGAGCCAAGACATCATGACCGACATTCTAACCGTCACCGATCTGAAGAAATACTTCGTCGTCGGCCGGTCCGGTTGGCCGAAACGAGAGCCGATCACCGTGAAAGCCGTGGACGGCATCTCTTTCGCCATGGCCGAAGGCGAAACCCTCGGGCTGGTGGGCGAATCGGGCTCCGGCAAAAGCACGGTCGCATACACTACCGTCGGGATGTATCCGCCCACCTCCGGCAGCATGAAATTCCGGGGCCAGGAGCTTTTTCAGGCTGACGGGAAGCGGCCCCTCCATCTCAAGAAGGACATCCAGATTGTCTTTCAGGATCCGGGATCATCCCTGAACCCCCGGCGGAGCATCAAAGACATCCTGGAGATGCCCTTGCGGCTGCACCAGCCCGGCAAAAACCGGCTGGAGCAGATCGTCCACCTGCTGGATATCGTGGACATGCCGCCCGCCTACATGTACAAATACCCCCACATGCTCAGCGGCGGCGAAAAGCAGATCATCGCGGTCGCCAGGGCGCTGGCAACGGACCCGTCCCTGGTCATCCTCGACGAGCCGACCTCCGCGCTGGATGTGTCGGTGCAGGCCAAGACCATCAACCTGCTTTTGCGGCTGCAGCGGGAGTTTCACCTGACCTACCTGTTCATCACCCACGACCTGAGCCTGATGCGCAACGTCGCGGCGCGGGTGGCGATCATGTATCTGGGGAAGATTTGCGAGATCGCGGAGACTGCGGACTTTTTCCAGAAGCCATTACACCCCTATACGCAGATGCTCTTGTCCTCGATCCCGGTGATCTCGGAGGCCGAGGAGGCGTTCAAGCCCAAGAAGGTCATCTCCACGGGCGAAATCCCCAGCCCGGTCAACATCCCGAGCGGCTGCAGCTTCACCACGCGCTGCCCGTTCGTAATGGATGTCTGCCGCGAGATCGATCCGGTGATGGTTGAGGCGGGACCAGGGCACAAAGTCCGCTGCCATCTTTTCACTCAGCCAGCGCCGGCCGGGCGGGCTAAGGGTCCGTAAAGGAACAACTTCCATTGATGTCATTCTGAGCGGCTCTGCCCCGAGCCTCGCGGCGTACAGTCAAAAAAGCGAAGAATCTCCTTGCCGCAGGCGGGACCCCTTCGCCAGGCTCAGGGCAGGCTCTTCGCTG
>MNXL01000230.1 GCA_001871755.1 Anaerolineae bacterium CG2_30_64_16 | reverse complement strand
GGTAGGTGGGCGGTTCTCAGGTCAGGTGGCCACGGAAGGAACGCTGTTGCTGGGCGCCGCGGCCCTGGCGTTCGTCTTCTCAGGGAACGTGGTGACATTGGCCAGTTGCTGGGTCATCCTGGACGCCGCGTTGGCGTTTGGGTTGCGACCTGGAGATCGGGTGGAGCCGGCCGGCCGCGCCTGGAGCCTGCTGAGCATGGCTGGCCTGATTCTGTTTGTGGTGCTGGCGTTGCTCGGCGAGAACGGCGGCCGTGTGCTTCTGATCAGCGGGCCGTTTGATCGCGTCGAACTGGGGCTGCTTTGGGTTGTCGCGCTGATTCGCGCTGGCGTCTATCCGTTGCACTACTGGTTGACCGGTCCTGGCCAGATCGAAGCCGGGGATCGGGTGGCGCTGCACCTGATCGTGCCGACCACGGGCCTGTGGCTGTTGGCGCGCGTCCACGAAGTCGCGGGATCAGAATGGCTGCGCCGCCCGGAATGGGCCGCCCTGGGCGCGCTGGCGTTGCTGGGCACAGCGCTGGTGGCCTGGACGACCGCTGACGAGGGGCTGCGCTGGCGGTGGATTGCGCTCAACCGGGCCAGTCTGGTCGTGATGGCGGCCTACGTGGCTACACTGGCCGGGCCGGGCGCATTGGTTTGGTCCCTGGTGACATTCAGCCTCGGGTGCGGTTTGCTGGCGGTAGGGCAGGCCACCCGCGCGCGTTGGGGCTGGTCGTTGCCGGCGTGGCTCAGCGCTTTAGCGTTGTGGGGGCTGCCGGGCACACCGGGTTTTCTGGCTCGCTCCGTCCTGATCTTCCCGACCGAGCTACCGGCGGCGCTGCCGCTCTTCGCGGTGATTCTGGTTGCCGAGTCGTTGTTGGTTGCAGCGCTGTGGCAGATGGTCGTCAGGACCGAGCCCTCGGCGGCGGCCACGCCGGCACGCCCTGGCTGGTCCACCCTGGCGCGGTTGGGGCTCGCCACGGCGCTGCTGGCCGCGCCGCTGATCGCCTGGGGAACCGCGCCCGGACAGTTGGCGCATCTGGCAGGTCTGCCCGCGGGCGGCGCCTTTCCCACGTTGCGCTGGGCGCTGACGAACGCGCGGCGCTCGGTCTGGATCGGACTCGCGTTGTCCGGGCTGGCCGGTGTCGGGTTGGGCCTGCTGCGGCGCCAGATCTTCGCCCAGATGCGCGGGTGGCAGCGCGGTATCGCTGCAATCGTCAGCCTGGAGTGGCTGTATCAAGCCATCGCCGGCATCGGGGCACTGGCCGGCGCGGGCCTGCGCTACTTTGCCGCGCTGGGCGAAGGGGAGGGGTACCTGGGTTGGCTGGCTTTGGCAGGAGTGGTCTTGTGGGTCCTGTTGCGGGGGTAGGGAAGACGCATGTCCCTGGTTGATCTGATCCGTCAATTCAGCATCTTGATCGGGTTGCCGGCAGCCGTGATGGCGTGCGCGGCCGCGGCCGTGATCGTGATCGCGCGGGATTGGCGGCTTGTGCTGTTTGCCTACGCGGCGCTCTCCACGATGCTGGCGCTGTTACTTTCCCAGGTGATCCCCACGGAATGGGCCTTGCTGCACGTGATCGTCGGTGGTTTGGTCGCGGTGATGCTGTACCTTTCGGCGCGCCAAACGCGCTGGGCGGCGCTCAGGCGCGGAGACAGCGCGCTGTCCCTCTCTTCGGGGTTGAGCCGCGCGGCGCGCTGGCCCCAAGTGGCTTCTTTGAGCAGTTTTCGTCTCCTGGCGGTCGCGTTGGTGACCGTGGCCTACCTGGCGCTGCGCGATGATGTGCGACTGCCGGTGATCCAGCCTTTGCTGCGCGACACGGTTTTCTGGCTGGGATTAGTTGGCGTGCTTGGGCTGGCGCTGCACGAAGAACCGTTGCACGCAGGGCTGTCGTTGTTGACGGTCCTCGGTGGATTCCAACTGTTGCTCTTCTCGTTGACGCAACAACGCATGTTGGTGGGGATCACGGAGGGCGGGCAACTGCTGCTTGGGTTAGCGATCTCCTATCTGGTGCTGTCGCGCGGATTGGCTGAGACGTGGCCGGCATCCGGGCCAGGCGTCTCCCGGTGGCAAGCATGATCGCCGGACCGACGCTGCTGCTCTCGCTCCTGGTGGTGGCCGCTGCCGCGCTCTATTTTCTGCGCCGGATCGAGGCGTTGGCCGCGCTCTTGGCTGCTAGTCTGGCCGCGCTGTTGGCGGTTGGGCTGTGGCGGCTGCCGCTGGCGGTGCCGGTGCGTATCGCCGGTCGGTCGGTGTGGTTGGGGCAGCCGTTGGCCTGGGCGGATCTCTCGCTGCAGATCACCCCGGCCGGTCAGGCTCTGTTGGTCTTCCTGTTGGGCGCCGGCGCGGTGACGTTCATCCTGGCCTGGCGCACGTTTCAGGGGCGCACGTTCTATCCCCTGGGCCTGGTGCTGCTGGCGCTATGGGCCATGGTGGCGCTGTTGCAGCCGCTCACGGCGGCGCCCTTTGCCGTCGTCCTGGCCGCCATCGTGGCGGTTTTTTTGATCCAGGCCGGGCAACCCGGCGACACGCGGGGGGCGTGGCGGCAACTGCTTTTCCCCACACTGGCCGTGCCGCTCTTTCTGGTGGCGGCCTGGTACATCGATCAGGGACCGCTAAACCCCGACGACCAGACCCCCTATCGGATTGCCGGTTGGTTGTTGATCGCCGGTTTCATCCTGCTGATCCAGCCTGCGCCGTTGCACGTCGCCATGCCGGCTGTGGCAGGCAAGGCCCCGCTGGTGGTGGCCGTGTTCCTGTGGATCGGCCAGCAATCCACGGTGCTGTTCCTGCTCCAACGTTTTCTCGTGACCTATCCCTGGCTGGGCTCCGCTGTAGACAGCGCGCGCTGGTTGCTGTGGGCGGGCATATTTACCGCGTTGGTGGGCGGCGGATTGGCTGCAACGCAAGAGCGCCTGGGTCGCTTCGTGGGCTACGCCGCGCTGTACGATTACGGCGTCCTGATCGTGGCGATGGGGTTGCGCGGCACCGCGGGGCTGCCCACCGCGATCTGGCTGCTGGTAACGCGCACTTTGGCGCTGCTGACCCTGGCCACCGGCGCGGCGATGGTCCGGCATCACCTGGAAGGTGATCGTTTGGACGAGATCGCGGGCGCGGTGTCGCGGCTCCCCTGGGCGGTGACTGCCTTGATTATGGGCGGGTTTGCGCTGGCTGGTATGCCGTTGACCGCGCAGTTCGCCTCGCGCTGGGCGCTGCTGCAACTGGTTGCAGAAATCGACACTCGGTGGGCGCTGCTCCTGGTGCTCGGCGCGGCCGGCGTGCTGGTGGGCGCGGTGCGGGCGGGGCGGTCCTGTTTCGGCAAGCTGAGCGGGTCACCGGTGGCGCGCGAACCTGCCAGCCTGGCCTTCCTCGCCATGCTGCTGGTCACGGCCAGCGTCCTGCTGGGGCTCTTCCCTCAACTGCTCACCGGGCCGGTGGCTGCGGTGATCTTGCCGCTGTCCACGCTGGGGCCGTGATGGCAGGCGACTGTTGCGGGAATAAGATGCCAGGCACTTGCCTTAAAGACTTCGCGTTGAACGGTTCAGGGGAATCCCTTGTCGGCGCAGCTCATCTATCATCTCGTAAACTACGATCTTCTTCAACAGAACACCCTCGGGTATCAGTCCACCCCTCCTCAATCCTTCGGTGGATGCCAGCCGGCCACCACCCAGATCTTCCGTGAAGGCACCACGTAAGGGTTGTTGAGATGTAGCGCCAGAACCGTAGCCCGTCCGACGGGTGTCTTTCCGATAATCTCGGTCCCGTCAGCGCTCCAGGAGAAGTGCTCGTGCCAATCCTGGATCCTGGGATTGAACAACGGCATCCGGACACCTGTCAGCGGATCAACGGCGTGAGTCTGCACGCCCTTGTAGCCGTTGCACAAGGGGCAGGCCAGCCAGAGATTCTCCTCGGTTGAACCGTCGCCGGCCGCTTCGGGGATGATGTGCTCAAGGTGCATCGGGAGGCCGACTACTCTCTGAGACGTCAGGCAATAGCCACAGCGATAACGTGCGGCTGCCGCGACGCGTCGCCGTACATCAACCGGAATGTGCGTTTTGCTCATGGCAGGGCAGCCAACACATCGAGGGTCGGAAATGGATGGCCGCGGCCGATAAGCAAGGACAATGCCTTCGCGCGACGCAACATCGTACGGCCATATTCGGCCATTAATGCGACCAGTTGGCGCTGGCCGGTCTGATTCAACTCTCCGCGACCCTGGGCATCCAACAGATCGTGAAGTTGCTGCTGACGCTCCGCGGACATGGTTGCGCGCGCCACCACCCATAGCGTATCGTCACTCAGGTAGGCCAAGGCCGCCAGTTCCGGCTCCATCTCGACCGGTACGTCGTCCAGGGCAGGGAGAGTCGCCGAAAGCGTGTCTACCAACAACTCCTCGACCGGTCGCTGCATCGCCTTCGCTGCGCGGTGAGCACGGCGGTAAGTGGCATCCGGCACATGTAAGGTAATCGCCCGTACGGTCATGTCAGCGTCTCCTCCGAAGTGCATCTTTCATGGTAACTGCTCAGCCACCCTTGCGAAGGTTGCGAATAGCCTTCCCGATAGAGCGATTCTTGGCTGACGAGGGCACTTCCGGCCTGAAATCTGCTCACAAACCTTCGCAAGGGTTCTATATGCCACGCCGGATCAACAGCCGGGCAAACGTGACTTCCACCGGCTCGAACTCGTCCTCGAACTCGGTTGTATAGAGAGTCTTGAAAAAATAGCCATGTGCCTGATTCGCACCCCCACATGTGGGACGAAACTGGCTGATTTGGCCACATCTGGGGGTATGGCCTCTGCTAAACGGATTAATTCAAGACTCTCTATAGCAATTCGCGGACGTAGAGCATGACCCGATCGCTCCTTCCCCTGGATTATAGGGCAGACAAGTCGCGGTGTCAAGTCAAGATTTTGGCGCCAGGCACGCCAATGATCGCGAAAGTTGGTAGTTTTTGACAGCCCAACCGGTTTATAGTCTGATCGTCTCTTGACGAAGACCAACTCATTTGAGCAGGGACAGACGCAGACCGTCCTTGTACCCGTCTTCTTGTCTACCCGAACCGAGGACGCATGAGCCGATCTTCCCGCCTCAGTGGTTTCTACAGCCTCACCCCGGCCGAACGCCAACGCATCCTCGTGGATTGGGCCGAGCTGACGCCGGAGCAGACAGCTAGCCTGGAGGGCGCGCTGACACTGGCGCAGGCCGACAAGATGGTGGAGAACGTGGTAGGCACGTATGCGCTGCCGCTGGGTATCGCCACCAACTTCGTCGTCAACGGCGAGGACGTATTGGTCCCGATGGTGATCGAGGAGCCGTCGGTGGTGGCCGGCGCCAGTTTCGCCGCCAAACTGGCGCGGGCCGGCGGCGGCTTTCACACCGAGACCACCGAGCCGCTGATGATCGGTCAGATCCAGGTGCTTGATCTCGATGACCTGGATGCCGCAGCCGAAAAACTGCTGGCCCAGAAAGCGCGGCTGATCGATCTGGCCAACCGCGCCGACCCGGTCGTGGTCAGCCTGCACGGCGGCGCGCGGGATCTGGAAGTGCGGGCGATCCCCCAGAGCCCGGCCGGCCCGATGTTGGTGGCGCACCTGATCTACGATTGTCGCGATGCGATGGGCGCCAACATGGTCAACACCGCGTGCGAGGCGTTGGCCTCGCTGGTCGAGGAGATCACCGGCGGCCGGGTGAATCTGCGCATCCTGTCCAACCTGGCCGACCGGCGTCTGGCCCGGGCGCGTTGCGTGATCCCGGCCAGGGCGCTGGATATCGAGGAAACCGGCCCGGGTTTCGCGGAGAAACCGGATCCGTCCATGCCCGGCGAGTTGGTGGCGCGGCGCATCGTCG
The DNA here is from genome assembly GCA_001871755.1 of Anaerolineae bacterium CG2_30_64_16. Taxonomy (GTDB): domain Bacteria; phylum Chloroflexota; class Anaerolineae; order CG2-30-64-16; family CG2-30-64-16; genus CG2-30-64-16. Next base: position 3,459 of record MNXL01000230.1, on the reverse strand, counting down.
AGGCGTACGCGCTGGCCACAGTCGACCCGTATCGCGCGGCCACCCACAACAAGGGCATCCTGAACGGCATCGACGCGGTGGTGATCGCCACAGGCAACGATTGGCGGGCCGTCGAGGCCGGCGCGCACGCTTACGCGGCTCGCGATGGACAGTACCGCTCGCTTTCGACCTGGTCGCTGAGCCCGGACCGGGCGTTGGTCGGCAGCCTGGAGCTGCCGTTGGCGGTGGGCGCCGTTGGTGGCGCGACGCGCGTCCACCCGGTCGCCAAGGCCGCGTTGCAGATCCTGGGCGTGAGCCGGGCGCGTGACCTGGCCGCGATCATCGCCGCGGTGGGGCTGGCCCAGAACCTGGCCGCCCTCCGCGCCCTGGCCACCGAGGGCATCCAGCGCGGCCACATGGCCTTGCACGCGCGGAAAGGGTAACGGTAACTTGGTAGATTGGTAGATTGGTAGATTGGTTATTTGGGAGGTCAGAAGCCTCACTTGACCGAAAAACCAAGATACCAGGTGACCAAGTTACCAATGTACCATCCTACCACGTATGAATGGAGCACGCTTTTTATGTTGAAACCCGACCTTCCCGTCGGCATCGTTGGATATGGCGCATACGTGCCGCGCTATCGTCTGCCGGCCAGCGAAGTGGCGCGGGTCTGGAATGATGGCGAGGGTGGCGCGCCGATCCAAGAGAAAGCCGTGGCCGGTCTGGACGAAGACACGGTCACCATGTCCATTGAGGCAACGCGTAATGCGCTCGACCGGGCGCGCATCGACCCGGCGGAGATCCGAGCCGTCTGGGTGGGCAGTGAATCGCACCCCTACGCGGTCAAGCCGACCTCCACCATCGTGGCGGAGGCGATCGGCGCAACCCCGCACGTGCAGGCGGCCGATCTGGAGTTCGCATGCAAGGCGGGCAGCGAAGCGATTGTGGCCGGGATCGGCATCGTCGGCGCCGGGATGGGGCGTTATGTCCTGGCGATCGGCATGGATACGGCGCAGGGACGGCCTGGGGACGCGTTGGAGTACACCGCGGCTTCGGGCGGCGCGGCCTTTCTGATCGGTCCGGCCGCGGAGAGCCTTGCGGTCTACGAGGCCACGCTGTCCCATGTGACCGACACACCCGATTTCTGGCGGCGGGCCTACATGCGCTACCCCAGCCACGGCCACCGGTTCACCGGCGAACCGGCCTACTTCGAGCACATCACCCGCGCGGCCGAGCAGTTGATGGCGGAACTGGGCGCCCAACCGGCCGACTACACCTACGCGGTGTTCCATCAACCCAACACCAAGTTCCCGCAGCGCGTGGCCAGGATGCTGGGATTCAAACCCGAACAGATCGCGGCCGGGTTGCTCTGCCCGGTGATCGGCAACACCTACGCCGGGTCATCGCTGATCGGCCTGACCGCGATCCTGGATGAGGCCAAACCGGGCGACCGGGTCTTCATGGTCTCGTTCGGGTCCGGCGCGGGCTCCGACGCGTTCTCGCTGCGCGTGACCGACCGCATCGGGGATGCTCGTGATCGCGCGCCGAAGACCCGGGACTACATTGCCCGGCGGGTGGAGATTGACTACGCGACGTACGCGCGGTATCGACACAAGTTGCAGATGAAGTAATATGGTAAATTGGTAATATGGTAAATTGGGAGACCGGCTTCGGTTCCCAATTTACCAAGTTACCAATCTACCAATGTCCCAATCACTGAGGTATACATGCGTGACGTTGTCATCATCGGCGTCGGTCAGACGCCGGTGGGGGAATGGTGGGACAAATCGCTGCGCCAGCTAGGGCACGACGCGGTGTTGGCGGCCATGGCAGACGCCGGCATCGAAACCGCGGACGCGCTGTATGTTGGCAACATGCTTTCGGGCCAATTGGTCGGCCAGGAACATCTCGGCGCGTTGATCGCCGATTTCGTGGGGCTGCGCGGCATCGAGGCGATGAAGGTCGAAGCGGCGTGTGGTTCGGGTGCTGCCGCGCTGCGGGTGGGCGTCATGGCTGTCGCCAGCGGGATGCACGACGTGGTGCTGGCTTGCGGCGTGGAGAAGATGACCGACACCATTGGCGGCGTGACCACGACTGCGCTGGCCACTGCGGCCGATCAGGAGTACGAGGTCAGCCAGGGGATCAGCTTTGTGGGACTGAACGCGCTGTTGATGCGGCGCTACATGTACGAATTCGGTGTGCAACACGAGGCGTTCGCCGGTTTCACGGTCAACGCGCACCGCAACGGCGCCCATAACCCCAGCGCCATGTTCCAGAGCCCGGTCAGCGAGGCCGCCTACCTGAAAGCGGGCATGATCGCCGACCCGATCAACCTGATGGACTCCAGCCCGGTGTGCGACGGCGCGGCGTGTGTCGTCCTGGCCCCGGCGGATCGCTTTCGGCATCGAGCCAAGGTGCGGGTTCTGGCCTCGGCTGTGGCGACTGATAGTCTGGCAGTGCACGACCGTCGCGACCCGGTGGCCCTGGACGCGGTGGCGCTCTCCAGCCAGAGGGCATACGGCCAGGCCCGCGTCACCCCGGCCGATATCCACCTGTTTGAGGTGCACGACGCGTTCAGCATCATGTCGGCGCTGTCGCTGGAAGCGGCCGGTTTTGCCCCGCGCGGCGCGGGCGTGCGACTGGCGATGGATGGTGAGATCGCCATCAGCGGCCGGATCCCCATCAGCACGATGGGTGGGCTCAAGGCGCGCGGGCATCCCGTGGGCGCGACCGGCGTCTATCAGGTGGTGGAGCTCGTGCAGCAGTTGACCGGCCAGGCCGGCGCCAATCAGGTGCAGGGCGCGACTATCGGCATGGCGCAGAACATCGGCGGCAGTGGTGCGACGGTGATCACGCATATTCTGAGCGCGATCTGAGACAAACCGGGTTTCTCCAAGAAGCCGGGTTTGTGGCGCCTGTCAAAACCTATCAGCGGCCATTTGTGCGGGCCAGGGGCCGATCCTGGTAGCTTTTGGGAGGTAGATTGCTGTAAAATATGGGTCACGTGGGCGGACCGCCGCGCTCCTGCCCTGATCGGGCAAACCCACCATGGAAACGGATTGTGATTGAGGAGGACCTAACGGAATGTCAATCCCTCGCAACTGGCGCACCCGCCAGCAACGCTATAGCCTGAAGGCCGAGGTGTGCAACACCTGCGGCAACACGATCTTCCCGCCGCGGGATGTCTGCCCGCACTGCGCCGAGCAGAAACAGAGCTGGACCAACCTCAGTGGCCGCGGTGAGGTCTATTCGTACACGACCATGTACAACGCGCCGAGCGGGTTCGAGGAGTACACGCCCTACACCATGGCGTTGGTCAAGCTGGCAGAAGGACCGATGATCACCGCGCAGTTGGCAGACGTGGATGGGGACGGGGTGTTCGTGGGAATGCCGGTGGAGATGGTCACCCGTAAGCTGAGCCAGGACGGCGATGAAGGGCAGATCCTGTACGGCTACAAGTTCCGGCCGTTGTTGCGCCAG
>MNXL01000105.1 GCA_001871755.1 Anaerolineae bacterium CG2_30_64_16 | reverse complement strand
GCCGGGGTCGCTGTCGGAGAAAAGTACGCTGTTGGTGAGCTGTGTCCCGTTGTACAGCGGGGTGTCCACCGCGACGACCACCTCGAAGCTGCCGCTCTGCGGGGTCATGAGCTCGCCCAGGTTCCAGGTGACGGTGCGCGTGGCATCGTCGTAGACCCCGCCGCCGGTCGCGCTGACGAACGCCACGTGATCGGGCAGCGTGTCCACGATCACGGCATCGGGTGAAGGCTCGTTGCCGGTGACCGCCCAGTCGATCGTGTAGGTCAGCTCCGCGCCGGCCTCCACGGGCTCAGGCGCGGCCGCTTTGGTCACGTCCAGCACGTGATCGCTCCGCACGGTGCTGGTGACGTCAGCAGTGGCGCTGTCGCCGATCGTGTCGGCGATGACGACGCTGTTATCCAACGGGGTGCCGTTGTACAGGGGGGTGTCCACCAGGGTCTCGACGGTGTAGGAGCCTGTCACGACCGGGGTGACGTCACCCAGGGTCCAGGTGACCGTATGGGTCGCCGGGTTGTAGACGCCGCCGTCCGACGCGCTGACAAAGCTGACCAGGGCCGGCAGGGTGTCCACGATGGTGACGCCCGGCGCGTAGGCATTGCCGCCCACGGTCCAGTCGATGGTGTAGGTCAGCGGAGTGCCTGCGTCCACCGGCTCGGGGGCTGCGGCCTTGGCGATGTTCAGCTCGACGGCCGCGAAGACGTCGGTGGTATCGGTGTCCGCGTTATCGGAACTGTCCAACTCACCCGGCGTCGTGGTGCTGATGGAGACCTGGTTGGTCAGCGTGGTGGCGCCGGCCGGGAAGACCGGGTCAAGGTCCACGACCACTTCGAGCTGACCGGCGATGCCGATGCCGACCGTGCCGAGATTCCACGTCACCGTGCGGGCGACGGGGTCGTATACGCCACCGCCTGTGGCGCTGACGAAGGTCGCGCGCTCGGGGAGGGTATCGACGATGACGACGTTGTCAGCCGCGCCGTACCCGTAGTTCTCGTAATCGACGACGTAGGTCAAGGTGGCGCCGGGATCGACCAGATCTGCCCCGTCTGTCTTGGCCACCCGCAGTTCAGGGTTGTACAACGGAATCGTGGCCTGTCCAAACCAGGCGCCGCTTTCGCCGGGGAACAGTGGATTGCCTGTCTGGACCGACTCACCTTGCAACGCCAGCCAGGTGTCGCCGGCGGGCACCTGGACTTTGATGCGGGTCACCGACCACTCACCCGAGACATACCCACCGGTGTTCGGAGTCCAGCCGAAGCCGTCCCGCCAGCCCAGGAGATCGGTGACTGGCCAGTAGGAGGCGGTCCCGCAGCCATCTTTCCAGAAGGCGCCATCGACCACCACACGGCCGCCGTGGACCCCGGTGGAGGGAGCGCCGTAGTTGATGATTGTGTCGGGTGGAGCGCCGGTGCCGCGCGCCGCCCAGACACGTTCCGGCCGGCAAATCATGCTATGATCCGTGCCGGCGTGATGCAACCAGACGGTGACCTCCCGATCGACCGGCGCCGGCGGGAAGGTGAAGACGATGGGATCGCTCGTGCCCTCGTTGGGTGTGTACTCATGGTACCAGTCCATCGAATCGAGCAGCTCGATTTGGTTGGGGCGTTGGCAGGCGCCGGTCTCGTACACCACCACCGCGCTGACGCCATTGCTGCGACCGCCGGAGATGAGGTTAGCCCAGCCCGCGATGTTGAGCTTGTTGAGCCCCTGGCCAACCAGATTGGCGCCGTTCGGGCCAATGTCAGCCCGCCACATAAACCATTCCGGCATGTGCTGGGACCACACCTTTCGGTCCACCAGCGTGCCCAGGACCGTGACGCCGTTGACGGTGAGATCGCTCTGATCGGGCGAGTTCGGCGCGCCAACGTCCTCGGTGCCGATCCAGACCAGATAGGCATCCACCACTGGCCCGGGCACATCGACGCTCAGCGGGTAGGGGGAAGCCCCACTCCACATGCCGATGCCGCCAGTCGCAATATCATAGCATCCATACTTGGGGTAGCCGGGCACATCGTTGTACGGTGCGCCTTCGGCGCCTGCAGAGCCGACTATGACCATGGAACAAACCAGAACTGCAAGTAAGACCAGGGTCACCCGAGAAGCCGTGTGTCGATAATAGCCTTTAGACATAGATCTCCTCCTGAGGGGAATTGGAATGAAGATACATCCTTCACTCGCTGCGATGGTGTTGTGTTTACTCAAGTCGACACGGACAGGATATGCTCTACTATGGCAAGGACGGTGCTCAAGAACAGGTACAGATGTGGACGTGAAAACTCCGGCCGCCGGGAAGTTCTGCCCGACGCAATCGATGGCCGGCCGGCGATTCCCAGGCGAGACGGCCCACCAAACGGACCACTGCGTGTGGGATTCGGTACTGCTTTGCTTCGGCTAGAAAGGAATTGTGCAAGGGGGTAGCCCTCGGTCGCTTGTGCGTATCGGATGCCTGGCGGACCCACGAAAAGCTTGTACTATTATAACACTGTGCCGCAAGTATGTCAACAACGGCGCGCCCGATTCGTTGTGACACTTTTTTCATAGCGCGGCCCTGCAGATGACAGCTTTATGAATCTGCCGCAGCGCGGTGCGGCGAACTGGCGAACGCCAACCCGCGGCCTACGATATCACCCCGGCCGCGCGCTGCTCGAAGCTACGCATCTCGGCCTCGCCCTCCAGCACGCCGATCTCCACCCGCATCTGTCGCACCTCGCCCGGCCCCAGAAACGGCAGAAGACCCTTAGCGCGCAGCGAGGCGCGGTTCTCGCAGGGGGCATTGCACGGTTCCAGGGCTGCCACATAGTCCCCTTCCCCCATCATCTTCCACTCGTTCAGGTAGGGCAGCGCCCGGCCATCGAACTTGAGGTAGGCGCCCAGTCCGCCATGCAGCTCGCGGTTGATCAGCGCGGCGTACGTCCACCCCTCAGCGTCCGTCCCCATCCGGTGGGAGAAGTTCTGCTCCTCGTAGCCGGGCGCCGGGTCGGAGAACACCAGCATCTCGGCCATCCCCGCTGCCGAGCGCGCGTCGAAGGGCGTGCTCTCCACCGCGGCCACGATGGCCCGGCTGACAGCATCGAGGAGCGGAAAACCGAAGTTGATGTGGTAGAGAATCGTGAACGGGGACGGCCGGTAGCCGAAGTTCTCCACCACGTCGTGGATCAGCAAGGACCTGGCGCCGGCGCGCGTGGAGATGGTCCGCGTCAGGCGCAGCTTGTCGCCGAAGAGCTGGCACTCCTCGATCACGCCCGAGGCTTCGAGCACGTAGTCGTCACCCTCCCAGCGCGAGCGGTCGCAGACCTGCCGGGCCGGGATAGTGGCGTAGCGGCCGTGCAGCCCCAGGTCCTGGTCACCCTCCCGGCCCGGCGCGCCCAGATAGGTCAGCCCACAAGTGGTCAGCAGGCCGCCGAAGAAGGTGCGCAGCCAACCCAGCCCCTCCGGCTCGTAGAAGGCCGGGTGGACTTCGCCGTTCGGGGTCAGGTACACCAGGTTGACGCCTCGGTAACTTGCCGCCGAGATGTCCAGGCCCCGATCGGGCAGGACGGTGAAGCGCAACCCTGAGCCGGTGTCGAAGTCGATCGCGGCGACCCCCCTGGCGCGACCATCGGCCAGGACAACGTGCCGGACGCGGGCAACCTGATTCAGGTTGCCGACGCGGCGCAGGATGTCAGAGCGTGTGTACTCACGATTTCCGATGCGCATTGCTTTTTTCTCCCTCCCATTTCGACCGGTACTGAGTGGGTACCTCCCACGCACAACATCGCCCGACCTGGAATGCACCGATTGGGGATCGCTCACCGCGCCGGATCGAGTGACCGGCTGGGCTGCGTTGCCGCGCCCTGTTTGAGCCAATCCACCAGCTCGCGCGCCTTCTCGGGGGTCTCAGCCTCGGCGAGGATGCGGAGCACCGGCTCGGTGCCGGAGAAGCGCAGCAATGCCCAGGAACCGGAGGCCATCTGGGGGTCATCGGGCTGGAAGAAGATCTGGGTACCGTCGGCCTCGGAGACCCCGGCGACCCGGTAGGGCGCCCGGCCGCCAGCCAGCAGCGCCTTGACGCGCTGTGGGACGACGATGCGCATATCAGCGGTAGCAGGCAGGTTGTCCTCGGCGGTGTGGAGCCGGCCGGTGATCCCCCAAACCAGTTCCTGGAGCTCGGAGACGTGTTTGCCCGTCACCGCCAGCATCTCGATGATCAGCGCGGAGGCGAAGATGCCATCCTTGCCCAGGATGTGGCCGCGGACGGTCAGGCCCCCGCTGGACTCACCGCCCAGCAGCGCGTTGTGTTCCACCATGCCCGCCGTGATCCACTTGAAGCCGACCGGTGTCTCGATGCACTGCTCGCCGAACGCGGCCGCCAGCCGGTCCAGCAGATGCGTCGTCGCCAGGTTGCGCACCACGCCCCCGCGCTGCCCCTTCACCTCGTGCAGATACCAGTAGAGCAGCAGCAGCAGATCATTGATGTGGATGTAGTTGCCGCGCTCGTCGATCAGCGCAATGCGGTCCGCGTCGCCGTCGGTAGCCAACCCCAGGTCGAAGCGCTCCTCGCGCACGACCGTCCGCAGCATACGCAGCGCTTCCAGATCAGGCGCGGGCGAGCGGCCACCGAAAAGCGGGTTGCGTCGCTCGTGGATGAAGGTGACCCGGCAGCGCGCCTCGTTCAGGATGATGCCCAACGTCAGGTGCCCCACGCCATACATCGGGTCCACGACGACCTTCAGCCCCGCCTTGCGGATGGCCTCCAGGTCGATGAAGGACTCGACTCGATCCACGTACTGGTTGACGAAGTCGCGGCGCTCGACGATGCCGGCCGCCAGCGCGACATCCAGCGGGATTTTCACCACATCAGCCAGGATCAGCCGATTGGTTTCATCCTCGATGCGGTCCGTTTCTTCGGTCAGCAGTAGCGAGCCGTCACCATGAAACACCTTGAGGCCGTTCCACTCCGGCGGGTTGTGGCTGGCGGTAAACGCCAGGCCAAACGCCGCGTCGACGAGCTCGGTGGCGTAGTTGATCAGCGGGGTGGGCGCGTCCTCGGTCAGCAGGATGGTGTGGATGTTGTTGCCAGCGAAGACCTCCGCGGCAGCCTCCGCAGCCTGGTCGGACAGGAAACGGCGGTCGTAGCCGATCAGCACGCCCCGCCTCTCCAGTCCACGGCGGGTGATGTCGTTGGCCAGCGCCTGACACAGCCGGCGGACGTTCTGCAGCGTGAACCCCTCACCGATGACCGCGCGCCACCCGCCGGTGCCGAACTGGATGATGTTGCGCTCCTCGTGCCACCGCGGCCGGAAGAGCCGTTTTTGTAGGATGAACTCGGCTCGCTCCAGGTCGGCGCGGGTATTGATGCCCTGGATCTCGTCGGGATCGTAGATCTGGTAGCTTTCGACGTTCAGGCCACGGTGGATCAGCCGGTGGGCCGAGTCGGTCAGCCGGTATTCGCCGTCCACCGGCGACGGCGGCAGGGTCTCCAACACCGGCCAGATCTGCTGCGCGGAGACGACGTACGCGCCGACGTTCAGCTCACGGATTTCCTTCACCCGGGCCGACGCCTGCGCCTCCTCGATGATATCCATGATCCGGCCGTCGCTGTCACGGATCACGCGACCGTAGGGGTAGGGCCGGTCGGCCATTGCGGTCAGCAGGGTCAGATTGGCCTCGCGCAGCCGGTGGCGGTTGATCAACCCTCGGATCGAGGCCGGGCGGAAGAGCGGCGTGTCACCGTAGAGGATCAGCAGGTCACCATCGAAGTCTTCCAGCAGCGGCTGGAGCTGGCGCACCGCATCGCCCGTGCCCCTGGCTTCTCCCTGGACGACGTACCGATAGCCCGGGCCGAGGCGCCCCTGGATCGCCTCGCGGCGGTAGCCGACGACCACGTAGGTATCCTGCGGCGCGACGACCTGCGCCGCGTTTGCCGTGACGTAGTCGATGATCTTCTGGCCACCCAGGTCCTGGAGCAGCACAGGCAGGCCGTCCTCGGTGATGGACTTGGCGCCAGCGGCCAGGATGACAGCTTTGAGAGGGCGGGGTGGGTGGGTAGATTGCTTGTTGGGCATCAGGTTGCTCGGTATGGTGTCAGGTTTCAAGGTGGTCCCTCAGTCCTCCGATTCTACCGATAGCGCGCGACGATCGCAACCATCCGGTCGAACTTCTCCTCCATGTCTCGCAGCATCTGAATCTGCGTGCGAGTGCGGTCCAGGTTGTGCAACGGCCGGTGAATCTTGTAGTAGATGTCACCGTTCACGTAATCGTTCAGGAAACGGATGGCCTGCTCCAGGGTGATCAACCGGGCAGAGAAGGGCAGATAGTCGAGTTCGGTTGGCGTCAGAAAGTCACGCGCGGCGTCCAGATAGCCGGCCGCGAGGGCTTCGAAGGTTTCCAGCGACATACCAGCTCGGGTGAAATCGGGCTCATCCTCGGCTGCCAGCGCGGTCCCGGCCCGCACCGCGTCCCCGAAGTCGTACAGCGCCGAGCCGGGCATCACCGTGTCAAGATCGATCACGCACAAACCCTCCCCCGTGACATCATCCATCAGTACGTTGCTGAATTTGGCGTCGTTATGGGTCACCCGCAGCGGCAGCCGGCCCTGGTCGAGGAGATTCACCAGGGTCGTGGTCTCGGCCGCGCGCTGCTCGACAAACTTGATCTCCTCCCGGACACCCGCCGCCCGGTTGGCCGGGTCCCGCGCGACGGTCTCAAGGAAGGTGGCAAAACGCTGCGGGGTATTGTGGAAATCCGGCAGCACCTCGTGCAAGGCGCCGGCCGGAAAATCAGCCAGCAGGCGTTGGAAGTCACCGAAGGCTTTACCCGCGTTGTAGACATGCTGCAGGCTCGTCGCCATCTCGTAGGCTTGTGCGCCTTCGATGAACAGGTAGGCTCGCCAGTAGTTGCCGGCCGCGTCCCGGTGAAAAGAGGCGCCGTTACTGGCAGGAACAAGATTCAGCGTCTCGCGCGTCGGATCGCCGCCGGCCGCGACGATCTTCTCCCGCAGATGCCGGGTGACCCGCTTCACGTTTTCCATCAGTGCGGCGGGGTCCCGGAAGATGTTGTGATTGATGCTTTGCAGGAGATAGCGGCGGCTTCCACCCTCTGGGGTAGCGCACCAGGTCACATAAGTGCGATTGATGTGTCCTGTGCCATAGGGCGCCGCTTCGATGCAGCGACCCGCGAAACAGAAGTGCCTGGCGACCTCGTCAAGTCCAGGTGTCATCTTCATACGCTCCGAGCGTTAGTAGCGTCCGATCTCTTCGGCCAGCGGGACAAGGAGCTCCAGCTTCCAGGGCTCAACCCGCGGGGCCACAGAACATGCTGTGCTCAGAATGTAGCCGCCACCGGGCATCCCGGCGCGGATGCGGTCAGTGGCATGGGCGACTACCTGCTCGGGTGTCTCGGCCTGCAGCAACACGACCGAATCCATGTTGCCCTTGAGGAAGACCTGGCCCCCCACCTGCGCTTTGGCGGCGGCCAGCTCGGTGTTGCCCAGCGGCGGGGGATCCATGGTGTCGATGCCCTGCGTTCCGGTTTCCAGCATCAGGTCCAGCCGGTCTCCGATCCGCCCACAGGTGTGGGTGTAAACCGGCACGCCGGCAGCCTTGACGGCATCCGTCACCCGCCGCTCGTACGGCAAGACGAATTCCCGGTACATGTCACGAGACAGGAATGGGCCGCCAGCGAAGGCCGAGGAGATGAGCACGGCATCCACACCATGCATCGCCTGGGCGACCGCCCAGGCGATACTCGCTGACGTCAGGCGGTCCAGCAGCGCATGGGTTTTGCCCCTGTCTTCCAGCATGTGGAGCAGCGCGCGCGCGTAGCCAAACAGTTCGAGAAAGTGCGTGAACGGGGAGAAAACCTCACCGTGGATCGGGACATCGGCGCCAGCCTTATGGCGGACCAGGTCAAGCGCCCGGAAAAAGTAGGGCGGGATCTCCCGCAGAGGCCCGTGCTCGGACCTGCCGCCGAGGCACGGAACGTGATAAACCCCCCACGTATAGCCGGCCAGCGTGTCCAGCGCATCCAGATGATCGGGATCGATCGTGGCGAAGTCTGCGCGTGGCGCCGGCTCGCCCGCCGGGGTCATGTGGTACGGGTTATCATCCCAAGGGCAAAAGGTGACTTCGCCGTTTCGCCAGACCAATTGCTCCCCGTCCGGTGTCCGTTCGATATGGGCCACCGCGTCCAGCAGGTCCGGTGGGCGCCCCGGGAGATTGACCAGGATACCATCGAACTGGTAGCGGCGTTGCAGCAATACCAGCGCCTCGGCAAACGCTTCCGAGTCGAACCATATCTCGTGTGGCGCGAAGGGGGTGTTGAGGAAATAGTGGCCCAGGGCAAGCTGGCACATCACAGGGACGCGATCCGGCGCCTGCAGATGCATGGCTCGCGCCATCCGTTCCCGGCTGTTCATCGTGTCGCCTCCTGTGCCGCGCGCGGCGTCACAGCGCCCAGCTATTGAGGCCTAACCAGTTAAATCCTTGCACAACAGACAAGAATCTTCTGATGGCATTTGCCTGGTTGGCTCTGGCTTGTCCAGGTTAGGGCCTAACCCACGAGATCCTTGCTTTTTGTGCAAGAATTTTGTGGGCCAGGTTGTCACCTTCTTGGTTCCGGCTTGTCCGGGTTAGGATGATACCATGAAAACGCGTGCACGACAGAACCGGGCGCCCCTGATGCAACGTTGCCAGACTACACGGCGAGTCGGCCGTCCGGTCCATAGACCCCATACGCATGCGCGGCAGCAACCAGCGCGTGCACGTTTTCGACTGGGGTATCGTACGGTAGCGTGCAGCCGGGGCAGAGCACGTAGCGCCCGGCCTGGCCCAACAAATGTTAGCATACGATGGGGAGATTGTCAAATGGTTACCTCGCCTTTTTCATTGTGAAAAGAAGATCGCGCACCTCTCCATCCCCCTGCTTCTATCCGGATTGGCTCGTATCCTCTCGATAGTCCGGGGCAGCTCAAGGCGGATCCGTGATCCGCCGCTCGCCCACCGAGTCACGGACTCGGCTTGAACAGATTCGTCCCCGCCTTTTTGAGAGGATACCGCAGAAGTTGCTCGCGCTGGTTCATCATGGCTGACAATCCTGGAGATGAAAGATGCGCCGCACTCGGCGGATCGAGCCTGCTGCGCCTGTGTTGCGGGTCGAGGGCAGTGTACCGCAAGGGCCACGTTCCTGTCAAGGAGACCGAAATTCAGAGTCACCGCACGTTGGCATGCGGCGGCTCTCCGATGTTATAATCACTTGCCTGGCATACGAACCCCTTGCTTCTATCCGGGTTGGCTCGTATCCTCTCGATAGTCCGGGGCAGCTCAAGGCGGATCCGTGATCCGCCGCTCGCCCGCCGAGTCACGGACTCGGCTTGAGCAGATTCGTCCCCGCCTTTTTGAGAGGATACCGCAGAAGTTGCTCGCGCTGGTTCATCATGGCTGACAATCCTGGAGATGAAAGATGCGCCGCACTCGGCGGATCGAGCCTGCTGCGCCTGTGTTGCGGGTCGAGGGCAGTGTACCGCAAGGGCCACGTTCCTGTCAAGGAGACCGAAATTCAGAGTCACCGCACGTTGGCATGCGGCGGCTCTCCGATGTTATAATCACTTGCCTGGCATACGAACCCCTTGCTTCTATCCGGGTTGGCTCGTATCCTCTCGATAGTCCGGGGCAGCTCAAGGCGGATCCGTGATCCGCCGCT
>MNXL01000026.1 GCA_001871755.1 Anaerolineae bacterium CG2_30_64_16 | reverse complement strand
CCAATCTACCATGTCCCAATCTACCACGTACCCAATGTCATTAAGTTAAGACCTGACAGGTTTCCCGAAGTAGCGTTGCAAGCCGGATTCGGTCTCATCAGATGTGGATGTATGCTGAAAAGTGACCCCGACAACCTGTCAGGTCTGGGCTAGTTCCCTTATCTTAATGACATTGACCACGTACCAGTTTACCAGTCTACTCTGTCGAATCTACCGGTCCAGGAACTCGATCACCGCCTCCGCGGCCGCCTCTGGCGCCTCGATCGGGAACATGTGTCCGGCGCCGGGCAAGATGACGATCTCGCTGTTTGGCATCTCACGCTTGAGCAGCTCAGCGTTGCCGGGTGGGACGACCCGATCGTGCTCCCCGAAGAGGATCAGCGTGGGCGCGCTGACGGCCTTGAGCCGGCCCGCGAACGCGGCCGCAGGCGCGAGCAGCCCCAACCCGATCGCCATCTGCGCCTGGTAGGCGGCGGGCGGCACGGGGTTGGTGAAGCGATATGCGACCAACTCCCGGACGCGATCCGGGTGGACTTCGGCGAAACCAGGCGCGCACGCCACCGCGATGCCGCGGCGGACCACCGCGGCCGGATCGCCGGTGCGGTCCATCATTGCGGCGAGGGCCTCGGGCGTGACCGGGATGTGGTTCGGCCCGCCGAAGTTGGTCGCGGCCAGGATCAACTTGCTCACCAGATCGGGCCGGTCCAGGACAAGTTGTTGGGTGACGAACCCCCCCATGGAGTGCCCCATCACCGTGACCTCCTCCAGGTCCAGCGCCTCGATGAGGCCGGCCGTGTCGGCCGCCAGCATGGTCGCGCTGTACGGGCCGTCTGGCTTGTCGGTCTGGCCCGCGCCGCGGTTATCGAACGCGATCACCTGGCGCCGTTCGGCGAGCAGCGGGATCATCTTGTGCCACTGCCACAACCCGTAGCCCAGCCCCGCGATCAGCAGCAGCGGCTGGCCGGCGCCGGTGATTTCATAGTAGATGTCGATGTCGTTGACGTGGATTTTGGGCATGGTTCCTTCCCACTCTTCTACCACTCTACCAATTTACCAATCTACCCCTCTACCAATTTACCACTCTACCATCCCTCACGTCCCCACCACCAACCCGCCGTCCACCCGCAGCACCGCGCCGCTGATGAAGCTGGCCTCGTCCGACGCCAGGAAGAGGTAGGCGTTGGCAATGTCTGCGGGCTGGCCCAGGCGGCCGAGTGGCGTGCGCGCCTTCATCTCATCCAGCACCTTCTCCGGCATGGTCGAGAGGATCTCCGTGGCGGTGAACCCGGGCGCCACCGCGTTGACACGGATGTTGTAGCGGCCCAACTCACGCGCCCACACCTTGGTCATCCCGATGACGCCGGCCTTGGTGGCCACATAGTTCGTCTGGCCGAAGTTGCCGTCGAGCCCGACCACCGAGCTCGCGTTCAGGATCACGCCGCCGCCCTGGCGGATCATGTGCGGCGCGACCGCCTGAGTGCAATTGAACACACCCTTCAGGTTGATCCCGATGACCAGGTCGAAATCGGCCTCCGGCATCTGTTTGACCAACTCGCCGTCCTTGACTCGGACGAGCTGGTTGTCGCGGAGGATGCCGGCGTTGTTGACCAGCACGTCCACCCGGCCGTGTCTTGCGGCTACCCCATCTACCCAGCCCTCGACCGCGGCGCGGTCCATCACGTTGACCTTGAAAAACTCGCCGGCCGGTCCAAGTTGCTCGGCTGTCAGCCGGCCGGCCTCCTCGTTCACATCACAAATGACAACCTTGGCCCCTTCTGCCGCGAACCGCTGGGCCGTGGCCTTGCCGATCCCGGCCGCTCCGCCGGTGATGAGACAGACTTTGTCTTTGAGTCGCATGATGACCTCCATTTCGTGTTGCGTGTTGCGTGTTGCGTGTTGCGTACTGCGTACTGCGTACTGCGTGTTGCGTACTGCGTACTGCGTGTTGCGTGCTGCGTACTGCGTACTGCGTGTTGCGTGTTGCGTACTGCGTACTGCGGGGCGAACCGCGCGCCATCCTCCCAAATCGTCCATGGTCTATGGTCTATCGTCTACGCTTCACGCTCCACGCTCCACGCTCCACGCTCCACGCTCCACGCCATCTTGTCCGCGGCGTTCCCCCACTGTACACACGCCGCGCCCCACGTATATCCGATCCCGGCCGCGACGATGACCATCAGGTCCCCGTCTCGCAGCCGGCCTTGCTTGAGGCCCTCGACGATGGAGAACATGGCATCCTGTTGGCCGATGTGGCCGTAGTCGGACAGATAGACCGACTGCTCTTCGGTCAGGCCCAGGCGCTGGAGCAGGTCCAGGTGAGCCGAACGTTTCATGTGGAGGACGTTCAGATAGCCGATGTCGCGGCGGGTGCGACCGCTCTTGCGCAGCGCCTCGTCGATGCAGTGCAGCCAATTGTCCATGGAGACGGCGTTGAGGCGCTCCCTCATCGCGTCCGGCGCCACCAGGTCCAGGCTACACAGCCCTGCGGCTCGGGCCGCGTCGGTTGGCCACTGCCGGGTGCCGCTGGCGGGTACGATGACGTGCTCGCTCATGTACCCGTCGGTCATCAGGTGGGCGCCCAGGACGTGGTTGCGCGGCCAGCCTTTACGCAACAGCAGGGCGCCGCCGCCCGCGGCCAGGTTGAACATGAAGGTAGTTCGGTGGTTCCGGTAATCGATCAGGTCGCCGTTGCGATAGCCGCCCGCGATCAGCACCGTGTGGATTTCGGGGTCGGCGATCATCATGTCTCGGGCCATCTTCAGGGCCGCGATCGTGGCGCCGCAGCGCAGTTGCACGTCGATGGCCCAGGCCCGAGTCGCGCCGATTTCGTACGCCAGCTTGATCCCTGCGGTCCAGAGCAAGTACTCCTTCCACTCCTCAGTGGTGCAGAGCACCAGGTCGATCTCCTGAGCGGGAATGTCGCATCTGGCCAGGCAGTCTTGCGCGGCCCGGATGGCCATCTGGTTGGTGTGGTCATCGGGCCCGGGCACGTGCTTCTGCACGATGCCGAACTTCTCGCGGATGACCCACTCGGCGATGCCACTGCGGGCCGCGAGGTCGGCCGCGGTCATGATCGGTTCGGGAACGTAGACGCCGGCGCTGACGATGCCGACCGCGGGGCGGGGGTCACGATTCATCGGGGGCCTCGCTCAGATCCACGAATTCGGCGATGAAGGCCAGCGCGTCGGCCCAGCGCGTGAACTGGCGCTCCCGGTTGGACTGCACGTGGCGGACCATGCCGTACCAGCCCTGTGCCCGGCTGGTGGCCTGGCGCGGCGCCACGCCCTCAGCGCTATCGGGCGTATCATGCACGAAGCGCACGACGAAAGAATCTAAATTGGTTTCCCCCGGCATTGCTCGCTCCTTTGCGTGAGGATCGGAAGTTGACGCAAGTGTAGCGGGCGAAGGTCACGCGGGAGTTACAGAGTCAATCTGAACAGACGCGTTTGAACAACTGGGTTGTCTCAGGGGCCGGGGTGACGTCCAACTGCTCGCGGAGCACCTCCGCGCACCGCTGGTAGGCGCGGATGGCCTGGGAGCGGTTCCCTTGCCGGGCATGAGCGACCATCATCAGCCGGTACGCGCGTTCCCAACAGCGATCGTGCGCCAGGATGGCCTGGCAGATG
This sequence comes from Anaerolineae bacterium CG2_30_64_16, assembly GCA_001871755.1. Classification (GTDB taxonomy): domain Bacteria; phylum Chloroflexota; class Anaerolineae; order CG2-30-64-16; family CG2-30-64-16; genus CG2-30-64-16. The sequence continues at coordinate 5,950 of MNXL01000026.1, read as the reverse complement.
TCCAGCCCGGCCTCATACAGCCCACGTTCGATCAGCGCCGTGGCCAAACGGTCGGAGGCGCGCAGGTACAGGCTGAGTAGACGCTCGCGCGTCTCGGCCGGCCAGTCCTCGTAGAGCGCCTCGGGCAGATAGTCTCCTTGATAGAAGGCCAGCGCCCTGCGCAGGTGCGCGATGGCTTTGTCGGCAGTCGCGGGCTCGGCCGTGTCCGCCGGTGTCTCGATCAGCCGCAGCCCGGCCGTGCACTCGCGCTCGAAGCATTCGGCGTCCAGCCAGAGGTCCGCTTCGGGCCGGAAGCGATAGGCCGTGCCCTCGCGCTCGACGAAGGCGAACGGCGCGTCGGCAGGGTGTTCCGGTTCGATCGCCCGGTTCAGGGCGTTCAGGGCCACCTTGAAGTCGCGCACGGCGGCCTCGGGCGCAAGCCGGGGCCACAGGCGGTCCACGATCTCTTCACGTTGCAGCCAACGCCCATGCTCGGTAAGGAGCAATTGGAAGAGTTGGCGCGCCTTGTCGCGCTGCCATTCCCGGGGCGTTACCTCGGTGTCCCCGCGCCAGACCCGAAATGCGCCCAGCGTTTGCACCCGAAGCTGATAGCCGGGGTGAACCTGAATCTCCGGCAGGCCGCTGCCGGCTAGCAGCCGTGTCGCGTAGGCCGGCCGACAGCGCCGCGCACGCGCGGCCAGCAGCAGCGGGATCAGCCGCCGCGGGTCAGGCGGGCCGAGCAGCGTGGGTGCAGTCAACAGGTAGTCGTAGCCGTGGGTCTCGCACAGGGCCAGCAACTCCTCGACGCAGGAACGAAAGTGGCCCTCTTGTCCCGACTCCAGATAGGCCAGGCTCAGCCAGAGCCGCGTCGCGGCCCGGCCGAAGCTGTCACCGCAGTCGCGGAACGCGGCCAGCACGCGGGGCAGGATGCTCAACGCCTGTTCGGGCTGCCGGGCAAGGACGTAGCTGGCGCCCAGGGCAAGCTCGGTGAGCGCGGCGACCCATGCGTCCCCGGCCCACAGCGCCGTCTCTACCCCCTCGGCCGCGGCGCGTTCAGCCGAGGCCAGATCGCTGCGGGCGCTGCCGCGCTCTGCCGGGAAAAAGCCGTAGGCGCGGGTGAGCCCCCACATCGCTTCGGCGCGGGTTCGGCGGACAGCCAGGCGGTCACCCAGCGCGATGGCCGTCCGATAACAGCGGATCGCCTCATCGCGTGGCCACAGCGCAGACCAGGGACCAGCCTTCTCTGAGAAACCGGGTGCGTCTTGCTGCAATTGCCACGCGTGCCCCAGCCGCATGTGGCCCACAGCCGTGACAAACGGTGAGTTTAGCCGTTCGCCTAGCGCGATGCCCTCCTCGGCCAGGGCGAAGGCGGACGCGGCCTGGCCCTGGAACGCGTCGATGAGCGCGAGCAGCAGCACGGTCTCGCGGTGGGCGCGTGGCAGGTGCATGTGCCCATCCCGCCCGGCCTGGCGTTCTGCGTCGGCTCGGGCGACGAGGATCTGGCGCGCCTCGGCCAGGCGACCGGTGCGCAGTTTGACGCGCAGGCTCAGCGCGTCTTCCCCCGGCCCCTCCTCGCGCAGCGCGCGGGCGCGCTCCCGCAGCGCCTCGGCCTCGTCCGGTTTGCCGATGTTGAGCTTGTTTTCGGCTACCAGTTCCAGCAGCCGGGCGTGCGTTTCCCGATCCTCGATTCCGTCGACCAGCCGCAGGGCCTCTTGGAGCAGGCTTTCGGCCGGCGCCGGCCGCACCGTGTCCAGGTAGACCAGCGCCTGCCCGCGCAGCGCACGGCTCACGCCGGCCGGGTCGCCGCGGGCGCGCCAGGTCTGCTCGGCGGTCCTGTACCAGGCCAGCGCCTCATCGAAGCGGCTGCGCAGGCGATACACGTCTCCCAGAAAAGCTTGCAGCCTGGGATGGTCGGCCAGGACGTCCGGCGGAATCGCATCGATCCAGTTGGCCACGGTGTCGAGCCGGCCGGCGCGCAGGACGGTCTCGCTGATGCTTTCGATGGTGTCGGCTGCTTCTGGGAACGCGGCGGCCGCCAGCCAGTGGTAGATCGCTTCCTCCAGGTCACCCTGTGCCTGAAAGAACGCTGCCCCGCGGCGATGGCGTTCGCTCAGGCCAGCGGGATCGCGCGCGGCCTGCTGGCGCAGGAAATCGTGAAAGAGGTGATGATACCGGTAGTGGTTGTCGCCCAGGGCGATGGTGAAGAGGTCGAGGTCATGCAGTTGGGACAATAACCCAATGCTGCTCGCCGGGGATCTCTCCAGGCTGCCGGTCGGTGACCCGGCGGCCGCGCCGCCCAGATCGCAGGGCTCTCCGGCCGGGGTGGGGCACACCTCGCGCACCGCGTCGCACGCGCCAGCGGTCAGCTCTCGCAGTACGGCCGTGTCGCGCAGGAAGGCCGCGATCTCCGCTGGCTGGCGGTCGAGCAGCTCGTGGGCCAGGTAATCGAAGAGCGCCGGCAGGGAGTCCGATGCGCGAGCTGCGGCAAACAGATGGGCCACGTCGGTCGCCGCGCCGCTGCGCAGGCTTTGCCACGTCAACTGCAACGCAATGGGCCACCCCTCGGTCTTGTCCGCCAGGGCCGTCACCTCGGCCGGCGTGAGCTGCATGTCGTAGGCGTCGCGGAAGAGCGCCTCGATCTCGTCCGGTTGGAAGGCCAGCTCGCGACGACCGATCTCCAGCACTTCGGCTCGGGCGCGCCAGGTGATCAACGCCGGCAGGTTGATGGGATGGCGCGCGGCCAGGATGACGTGCAGATCAGGGGGCAGATAGCTGAGCAGGCGCTCGGTCAGGTGGTTGACTGCGGGGGAGCCGGCCACGAAGTGGTAGTCGTCGAGCACCAGCAACGTGGGCCGGTCCAGGGTGCGGTCCAGGGCATTGACCAGCGCATCCAACACGGTGGACCACTGATTGCCCCCGCCGTTGCTGGTCAGCTCAGCCAGGAGGACCAGCGGCGTCTCGGGCAGATGCGGCATGTTGACCCGGAACGCGTTGATCAGGTAGGTCAGAAACTGTTGGGGGTCGCGATCCTCCTGGTCGAGGCTGTACCAGGCCAGACAGTACGCGGGATCATCATCCAGCGCGGCCAGGATGGTGGTCTTCCCGTAGCCGGTGCCTGCCTGGAGGAGGGTGACCCGATACTCCAGCGCCTGGCGCAGCCGGCCGACCAACCCTGGACGCGCCAAAACCCGGCGGTGCAGCCGGGGTTTGGCAAGCTTGGTACGGAGGAGCAGATCGTCACGGAACATGGTGGCTCAGCGGTAGATTGGTAAGTTGGTAGATTGGTAAATTGGTGACCTGGTGAATGGGTAGATTGGTGGCGGGCTTCCCATCACAGCGTCACCTTGTCACCCTGTCACCGTGTCACCGTGTCACCGTGTCCCCCCCCTCTCCCCCTCTCACCCTCTCTCCCCCTCACCCTCTCCCGTCGTCACTCCCTCTCCACCGCCAGTGCCACGGCCTCCCCGCCGCCGAGGCAGAGGGCCGCTGCGCCGGTCGAGAGGTCGCGGTCGCGCAGGGCGTAGAGCAGGGTAGTCAACACACGCGCGCCGCTGGCGCCGATGGGGTGGCCCAGCGCGATGGCGCCGCCGTGGACGTTGACGCGGTCTGGGTCGAGCCCCAGGCCGCGGATGTTTGCCACGCTCTGCGCGGCAAAGGCCTCGTTCAGCTCCACCAGGTCGAAGTCAGTGGGCGCCATCTGCAATCGGTCAGCCAGCCGGCGCATGGCGAAAATCGGCGCGGTGAACAGCTCCAGCGGCTTGACCGCGGCCTGGGCGTAGCCGGTGATCCTGGCCAGCGGCTTGATCCCCAGCGCATCGGCCGTGGCTCGCCGCGCGACCACCAGCGCGGCCGCGCCGTCGGTGATGCCGGGCGCGTTGCCGGCCGTCACCGAACCGCCTTCCCGGAACGCGGGTTTCAGCCTGGCCAGCGCTTCCAACGAGGTATCGCGGCGGGGGTTCTCGTCGACGTCGATGACGAGCGGTGGCCCCTTGCGTTGTGGGATCGGGAGCGGGGCGATCTCCGCCCGGAATTTGCCGGCGTCGATCGCGGCGACCGCCCGCTGATGGCTGAGCAGGGCGAACTCATCCTGCGCTTCCCGGCCGACGTGGTGCTCGGCCGCGATCCACTCGGCTGACAGGCCCATGTGGTGGTTTTCTAACGCGCACCACAGCCCGTCATGGACCACCGCGTCCACAAGCTCGGCGTTGCCCAGCCGGTAGCCGAAGCGCGCCTTGGGCAGCAGGTACGGGGCCAGGTTCATGCTCTCCATGCCGCCCGCGACGTAGAGATCCCCGTCCCCGGCCTTGATCGCGCTGGCGGCCAGCATCACGGCCTTGAGCCCCGAGCCGCAGACTTTGTTGATGGTCAGCGCGCCGACCTCCGGCGGCACGCCGGCGCCGATGGCAGCCTGGCGGGCGGGCGCCTGCCCCTCGCCGGCCGACACTACGTTGCCCATGATGACTTCATCGAGGGTAGCCGGGTCGATCCCGGCTCGCTCGATGGCCGCGCTGATCGCGGCCGCGCCCAACTGTGGCGCGGGGATCGCGCTCAGCGCGCCCTGGAACTTGCCGACCGCCGTGCGCGCGGCGCTCAGGATGACGACGTCGTCGTCGTGGTGGGACATCGGTATTCTCCTTGTGTTTGTACTATCATTTTGCAGGCTGTGCCTTCTCGATCCCATCTATCCATATATCCTTTTTCAGGTATAAAGTCGCACCATTCGGGTTCCGATTTGCCGTCAAGACAATCGCTAGTGCTCTGACCACGTTGTTCAATGACTGACCAGCCAAGTCTATGTGTTTCTGCGTCCAGTCCGTACCAACTTGAAACGCATGCTCTTTGTAGCAAACTGAATCCGGGTGAGCAACCGGGGTATCCGAACCCAAGCATCCTATCCTAACATCCACGATGGCGTTCTGCTGCTCGCTCTTCAGCCAATAGGTAATCTGTGTTGCACCATTAAGATCATACCCCGGCTGACTTCCATAGTTTGCGGCAGGGCCAAGCCAGTTGATAGCTACGTATCTCCTTGGGCCAGGTCGCCATTCAATCCGAATGCAGTCTGGTTCTGGACTGCATTCTTTGCTCTTGTAGTTGAGATCGATCTCTAGCGTGGTTGGATCATCATCGGGATCTCCATCTTCTCCTGACTGAAAGTAGTAATCAAGGAGACTCGTCCTCGGACCGATCACCGTTGGAGTGATTTCGGTTGGGGGTGGGGACTGAGTTATCGGAGGTGTGTAGGCCGTAACGGGCGGAGTCACTGTGAGTGTCGGCGGGACAGGAGGCGGTTTGGGTAGTAGGAACACTTGAATCAGTATGAAGATCGTGAAAATGAGGAATCCCAAACCCAGCAATCCTAGAATTGCGCGCTGCGGCTTGTTCAAAATCAGCCTCGTATCCTTCGCTCCAAAATGAGGCATCTGGCCTACAATTGATGACACGAGCAAGTACACTGCAAGAAGTACAAGGGCCGCAGCGAAAGGCATTTGTAAGAGGTCAAGCACGTCCTTCATACATGATCTTCCTTACTCTCGCAGCAAGTCTATGGTATTGAAGCACGTAGCAGAACCACGGTGACAGCTTCCTGCTCCAGCCCCAATCCTTGCTGTGCAATGTCGGGTCAACCGCTGTCAGGCGGGAGTTCCTGCGCTTATGGGTTGACTGACGACCAATTGCTCCTCGGTTACAGCTATCTCGGCCCGTTGTAGTAATGGTGTAATAGCCAGATCCTCGTCTATCTCCGGCCAGTGGATACCGTATCCAGACGGCGAGATCTCAAGGCGCTTCCGCTGACGCAGGGTCGCTTTCGCCAATCGAGACGAGCAACTGTCCCAACTGATACGATATGACCGCCCGTCAACCGTAAGGTAGAGAAAGGCATTGTCTACTCGCACTGAACCAACGTCATGCATTTTGCCCATTAGCTAACTCCTGCATGAAATGCTTCGTATTCAGCCATAATGTACTC
>MNXL01000397.1 GCA_001871755.1 Anaerolineae bacterium CG2_30_64_16 | reverse complement strand
ATCACCACAAAGGCACAAAAACACGAAGGTCTCAAAAGCTTTGTGTCTTGGTGTCTTCGTGGTAAGGAAGATTCTCGCGATCAACGCAAATGTCGCGGGGTAATACTATAAACGCGGTTTATGCCCGTGAGCAGTATAAACAGCCACCTACCCCGCATAACACCGACCTGGCGCCGAAGTTGCGCGCCATGCTCAGAATCAGTGTTGCAGGATCTTGCTCAAGAAGAGCTTGGTGCGCTCGTGCCGGGGATTAGTGTAGAGCTCTGTGGGGGTCGTGTCCTCGATGATCAGCCCTTCGTCCATGAAGATGATGCGATTGGCCGCGGCCCGGGCGAACCCCATCTCGTGGGTAACACACACCATGGTCATGCCGGTTTGGGCCAGGTCCAGCATCACATCCAGCACCTCTTTGATCATCTCCGGGTCGAGCGCGCTGGTCGGCTCGTCGAAGAGCATGATCTTGGGGTTCATAGCCAGCGCGCGGGCGATCGCCACGCGCTGCTGCTGCCCCCCGGACAGTTGCCCGGGGTAGACGTCGGCCTTTTCGGGGATGCCCACCCGCGCGAGCAGGTCGCGGGCGATCTGCTCGCGTTCGGCGTCCCGGCGCTTGCGCACCACCTGCTGGGCCAGAGTGATGTTCTGGAGCGCGGTGAGATGGGGAAACAGATTGAACAACTGAAACACCATGCCGATCTCGGCGCGCACCGCGTTGATTTTGGTCTTCTTATCCTCCAGATCCACCCCGTCGATGTAAACGTGGCCGTGGGTCGGCTTCTCCAGGTGATTGATGCAGCGCAACAGCGTGGACTTGCCCGAGCCGCTGGGCCCGATGATCACCACCACCTGCCCCGGCATCACCTCCAGTTCAATCCCGCGCAGGGCTTGCACCTGGCCAAAGTGCTTGTGCAGATCAATAGTTTTGATGATAGGCTCAGGCATCGACGTGCCACCTCCCCTCGATATAACGCACCAGGAAAATAAAGAGCAGCGTCAAGATCAGGTAGAGCAACGCGGCGGAGTTGTACCCCTCGAAGGCCCGAAAGGTGCGCGAGACGTACAGCCGCGCGCTCTGCAAGATCTCCGGCACGGCGACCACGCTGACCAGCGCCGAATCCTTGAGCATCGCGACGAAATCGTTGGCCAGGGGTGGCACGACCCGCCGGATGGCCTGCGGCAAGATCACGTAGCGCATCGCCTCGAAGTAGCTCATGCCCAGAGAGCGCGCCGCCTCCATTTGGCCCTTGTGAATCGATTCGATCCCGGCCCGATAGGTCTCTGCCAGGTAGGCGGCGTAGCCCAGCGCCAGGCCGATGATGCCGCCTTGCACGCGAGAAAGCTCGAACCGCCCGTCCGTCGCATCACGCAAGCCCGGCACGACCACGAAACCGATCCACAGGATCAGCACCAGCATCGGTACCCCGCGCATCACCTCCACGTAGAGTGTGCTGAGGTGATAAAGAATCGGGTTCTTGGAGACACGCATGACACCCAGGATCAGCCCCAAGATCAGCGCCATGACGTACGAGACGACGGTCACCAACAAAGTGACCCGGATGCCGGTCTTGATCAGGATGCCGGCGCCGATCTCTGTGGTATTTTCGGGGTTGACGATGAATCTCAGCGCATCGCGGTACTGTTCGCTCTGCAACATCGCTACAAAGGCCAGGAGGATGCTTGCCACCAGGAGGACCCCCCACCAGGGGAAGTCGCGCATCTGTTGGCTGAAGGTCTTGCGAGATCTGATCTCCGGCCTGACAATGGCTGCCTCTTTCGTTGCGCTCATTGATCCCTGCTCCCCTCATTGCAGAACCATGCGCGGGTCCAACGCGTCCCGCAGACCGTCTCCCAACAGATTGAAGCCGAGCACGCTCAGCATGATCGCCAGCCCAGGGAACAACATCGCCCACCAGGCGCCAGTGGTCAGGTATTTGTAGCTATCCCCCAGCATGGCGCCCCATTCCGGCTCAGGTGGAATCGCGCCCAGACCGAGAAACCCCAGCGCCGCCGCCGAGAGGATCGCGGTCGCCAGTCCCATCGTGGCCTGCACGATGACGGGTGACAGGCTGTTGGGCACGATGTGGCGGAAGAGGATCCGCCCATGTCCCACGCCCACTGCCTGCGCGGCCGTGATATATTCCCCTTGAACGACACTAAGCACCGTGGAGCGCGCCAGCCGGGCGAACACGGGGATGTTCACCACGCCGATGGCAATCATGCCCTTGTCCAGCCCTGGTCCCAGCATCGCAACGATCGCGATCGCCAGCAAGATGCCGGGAAACGCCAGGATGATGTCCATGATGCGCATGATCACGTTGGAGACGAGCGGTCCACTGAGCGGCCGCGCGACCACGACCCCCATGCTCAGGCCCAGCAGCCCACCCACAGCGGCCGCCGCGGGGCCGACCAGCACCGCCGGAACTGCGCCGACCAGCAGGCCCACGCCGCCGAACAACAAGAGCCGCGTCGGCCGCCCTTCCCAAAGATGATCCAGAAACACCGAGATCACCCCCAGCCCAACGAACAGGGCCGCCAACCACGGCTGTCGCGTGATCCATGCGGCCGCGGCCCCGAAGAGCAGCCCGATGCCCCCCATCAGAGTTGCCTGACCCACCCGGCCGATCGGCATACTCTCGTAGAAGCCGGCCAACAGCCCCAACAAGCCACCGATCGCCAGGGCAATGCCGACAGCTACCAGTCCGACCCGCAGCGAGTTCCATCCGCCATGCGCCACGCGGCGGAAGATGTCCCGGCCGAGCTTGTCGGTGCCGAAGGGATGAATCGAGGGGATCTCCGCGGTGGCCTGGAGGTTGGGCGGCTTCAATTTGAGGCTGTAGTCGAGGTCGATCCTCGGGTTGTATTCCCAAAAGAAGTGCGCCAGCACAGCCGCCAGCACGAAGAACACGACGATCGCCATCCCGATCCGGGCCGTGTTGTTGGAAATCAGCCGCCGCCAGGCATCACTCCAGAGCGAGCGATGCTTTCTCACGGCGTAATCAGCGATCCCTTCCTGAATAGCACGCTCAGGCTGAACCCCTGGTGGGCCGAGCACGCTTTCGGGGGCGCGGTGCGCGTCCCGTTCGCCAGCTAAATGGTGTTGATCTGCCATGCGATTCTCACTCATAATGGATCCGTGGATCGAGGAAGGCGTAGGAGATATCTACCAACAAGTTTACCACGACAAAAACCAAAGCGGTCAGCAGGGTACCGCCCTGGACCACCGGATAGTCGCGCCCCAAGATCGCGTCATAGATCCATTTGCCGATGCCAGGCCAGGCGAAGATCGTCTCCGTCAGGATCGCGCCCGCCAGCAACGCGCCGGTAGACAGGCCGATAATCGTGATGACCGGCAAGAAGGCGTTCTTCAAGGCATGACGCAGGAGCAGGACCCGCTCCTGCAGGCCCTTCGCTTTGGCTGTGCGCATGTAGTCCTGCTGCAACACTTCCAACATGCTGGAGCGCGTCATACGGGCGATGATGGCCATCGGGATGGTCGCCAGGGCCAGGGTGGGCATAGCCAGATGCTTCAACACATCAACCAAAGCCGTGTCGTTGCCGGTGATGATACTATCGATCAGATAAAAATTGGTGATTGTTTTGAGCTCAATACTGTTGTCCAGGCGCCCCCCGATGGGCAGCCAGTGCAAAATTACAGCGAAGAGCATGATTTCCATCAGACCAAGCCAAAAAATCGGCATGGAAACCCCAACAAGAGAGCCAACCATGCTCGCGCCATCCCAGATGGAGTTGCGGCGGGCCGCCGAGATAATGCCCGCGGGCAAGCCGACAAGCACGGCCAACAGCATGGCACACCCGGCCAGTTCCACGGTGGCGGGGAAGCGCTGCTTGAGTTCGTTGGCGATCGGGATCCGGCGATGGATCGAATCTCCCAAATCGCCGCGTGCCAGCCGCCCCACGAAACGGATGTATTGGCTGTCGAAGAAAGCCGCGACGTCCCCTTCCGCCAACGCATCGCGATCCAGGAACAACGGCCGGTTGAGGCCGAGCTGCTCCCGAATCCGCTCCACGTTCTCCTTGGCCGCATGCTCCCCCAGCATCGCCACGGCCGGGTCGCCGGGGATCAGGCGCAACAACAGGAAGATGACCACCGTGACGCCCAGCAGCGTCAGCGGCACAGAGATGAGACGCCGAATGATGTACCGGGTCAAGGAAGTCCCCCTTCAAAGATACAGGGGATGCGTGCCTGCCTCCCGCTCGTTGGGGCGGGGCAACCAGCCGCATCCCCTGTGTGTTTCACCTACAGCGTTCCTTGTTCGTCCTGACGTGACGCGGAACCCTACGGTTACTTCGCAATCACCGTGCCCTCGTAGTAGTCGGCGCCGACCGGCTGTGGCACATACCCGCTGATCTTCTTGGAGAAGAGCAGCGGCGTGTTGTTGTGTACCACCCACAGGCGGGCGACATCGTCGTGCAGCAGTTGCTCGACCTGCTTGTAGATCTGCTCGCGCTCCGGCTGATTCGGGTTGGTGGCCGCCTTGTAGAGCAGCGTGGCCACTTCCTGGTTAGCGTAGTAGCCTTCACGCGGGTCCGGTTCCTTGACGTCATCAGCACTGCTCAGGCCGCCAAAGAAGTAGTTGTGGAAGTTGTCCGGGTCGCCGTTATCGCCGCCCCAGCCGAGCATGTAGAGACCGACCAACAAGCCGTTTCGGCGCAGGCCCAGGTAGGTGGGCCAGTCACCCGCCAGCTCGAGCTGGGCGTTGATGCCCGCCTTCGCCAGGTCGGCCGCCATCGCCTCGCCGATCTCCTTCGGGCTCGGATAGTAGAAGCGGGTCACCGGCATGTAGAACAGCTTGAGCGGGATCTTGTCGCCGGCCTTGTGCACAACGTTGCCGTCCTGATCCTTGATGTCTTCCGCAATGGTGACTTCAGTCAACCCATTGGGGAAGCCAGCATCGGCCAACAGTTGCTTGGAAAGGGCAGGGTCGTGGGCCCAGTCCTGGATGGCATCGTTGTGTCCCCACACTAACGGCGGCAGGAAGTTGGTCGCCACCTCGCCGTACTTGCCGTAGAAGTTGTCCACCAGGCCCTGGCGGTTGATCGCGTGGGCGATCGCTTCGCGCACGCGCACGTCCTGGAGTTCTTTGATGCGGTAGTTGAAGGCCAGGTAGCCGGTGTTCAGCGCCGGCCGGGCCATCACGTACAGATCCGGATCGGCATCCGCGGCCGCGACGTCCTCGGCCGTGGCCTGCTCGAGGGCGTGGATATCACCCGCCTTGAGCGCCAGGAAGCGCGCCGCGTCATCGGGGATCACCCGGAAGAGGATCTGGTCGATCGTCGGCCGGCCGCCCCAGTAGTCATCGTTGGCGGCCATTGTGACGTGATCGCCCTCGACCCACTCCACGAACTTGAACGGCCCGGTGCCGACACAACCCGCCTTGGGCGTGCCGTAATCCTCGCCGTACTTCTCGATGGCAGCCGGGCTGGAGATGGCGAACATGTCCATCGCCAGGTTCGCCAGGAAGGGGGCCAGCGGTGCGTTCAGAAGGAACTTGATCGTGTAGTCATCCAGCTTCTCGATCGTCGTGATGACGCTATCGTCGTCGAATCCAAACCACATGTACTCGTAGTACTCAAAAACCTGAGCCGGATAGTGGTAGGGATTGTCGGTGAAGCGCCAGCGCTCGAAGTTGAAGATCACCGCATCGGCGTTGAAGTCGGTCCCGTCGTGGAACTTGACGCCCTTGCGCAGTTCGCAGGTCCACTCGGTGCTGTTCTCGTTGGCCGTGCAGCCGGTGGCCAACGCCGGGATCGGGTTGGTCGAGCCGGGCTCGTACTGATAGAGCGGCTCCAGACACTGGCCGGTCACCCGGAAGCTCTCGCCATCCGTGACGATGGCCGGGTCGAGTTGCACCGAATCGCCGCCGCGGCCGAAGATGAAGGTTTTGCCAACAGCCGCGGGCGCAGGCGCCGCCGCCTCGGGAATCCCGAACCACGTCTCATAGATCTTGTCGTACTCGCCAGAGGCCTTGACGGCCGCCAGGCCCTTGTTGATGGCGGCCAGCAACTCGGGCTTGTCCTTGCTCACCGCGATGCCGTAGTTCTCCTCGGTGAACGGCTCGCCCACCAGGGTCGCGCCCAGCTCGGGGTTGGCCTTGATGATATCCGCCGAGGTCGGACCGTCGTTGACGATGGCGTCGATGTCGCCGTTGCCCAACGCCTGGAAGGCCAGGGTGATCTCATCATAGCGGACGACTTCGGCCTTGGTGTTGTCGCTGACCCAGATGTCGCCCGTGGTGCCGAGCTGCACACCCACCTTCTTGCCATCCAGGTCGGCCGGGGTCTTGATGGGGCTGCCCTGCTTGACCGCGATCATCTGACCGGCGTTGAAGTACGGATCGCTGAAGTCTACCGTCTGTTTCCGCTCGTCGGTGATCGTGGCCGCCGAGATCACGGCGCCGAACTCACCGCTGGCCAACGCTACGAAGATGCCGTCCCAGCGGGTGTTGATCAGCTCGAACTCGAAGCCGGCGGCCTTGGCGATCGCGGCTATGATATCGGGGTCAAAGCCCACGATCTTGCCGCTGGCATCCACCGACTCGAAGGGGGGATACTCGGCGTTGTTGCCGATCTTGACGACCCCCAAACCGACCGGCTTGGGCGCCTCAGTGGGTTTGGGGACTGCGGTGGCGGCCGGCGCAACCGGTGCGGTGGTCGGCGGCACTGCGGTGGGTTTTGGCTGCGCACAGCCGGCCAGCGCGCTGAACAGCATCACTGCCACCAGCACGACGCTAAAAACCTTGATCTTCTTCATTCCGTCTCTCCTCCTGATGGGGAACTGAATCTTGAGTGGATCCACTCAACGATCTGGGGTAGGGCCGATCCCTGCGAGATGAGGGGGCCAACCTCGGAGACCGAACAGGTTAAGGGCGTGGCACCTCCTTGACCGAATCAGAGCTTCTCCCATTCGTCCCGGTCTATGTGAGCCTGTCGTAGAATCCTGATCAGCAACTCCCTGCCGATATCGCCCCGATGCGGATTCGGCAGGCGCAGTGTGATAGCGCCTTTGGTCATAATCTGATGCTTCCTGCCGAAGAATGGACCATCGAAGCCAAGCTGCTTCAAGTAGTAGATCAGGTTCTGACGTTTGATCGGGCCAAGGGAAGGCATTATGCAACTTACGCGAGAGCGAGCTCAACAAAAGGTAGTTCCACTTCGGCGATCACCGGCAAAGGTAGATTCCTGGATATCCGGAACAACAACCATTCTTCGAGCACCTCTTCCAGTTCCTCTCGACAAGCCTCAAGAGTGTCCGTATTGGCATAGACGCCATCGAATCCCGGAATCTCCCCGTAAAAGGTGCCATCGTCTGGCAGGATTTCATATCTTGCCCGGCGCATAGCGCCACGGATGTAGTTGATCAACATGTGAGCCTCCCCCAGGCCCCACTCGGGAAATGACAAACTCCGTTCGTCAATCCCGCGTAATGCAGTTTGCACGAAGGACAATTCGACGACAAGGATATTATAGGCGCGCGGCTAACGCTTGTCAAGCAGTTTCCAAGAAACGGACCGCCGGATCACTGTCCGCCCAGATAGGCCGTCATCACCTGCGGGTTGCTCAGCAACTCTTTGCCGGTGTCGGTCAGCACGCCATTCGTCGATTTCACGTAATGCCTAAATAGGCCTTGCGCACCACTTCATTGGTGCGCAGGGCTTCGGCGGTGTCGTGCAGGATGATCTCTCCGGTCTGCAAAACGTAACCGCGACTGGCGACCGTGAGCGCCATCAATGCGTTTTGCTCGACCAGCAGAATGGTCGTTCCTTCCTTGTTGATCTCCTTGATGGTGTCGAAGATGCTCTCGACCAGCACGGGCGCCAGACCCATGGAAGGTTCGTCCATCAGGAGCAGGCGTGGATGGGCCATCAGAGCGCGGCCGGTAGCAAGCATCTGTTGTTCGCCACCAGAAAGCGTACCACCCACCTGACTGCGGCGCTCCTTGAGCCGGGGGAACAGGGTAAAGACGCGCTCAAGATCGGCAGTTATTTCTGCACTATTTTTACGACTGTAGGAACCCATTTCCAGGTTTTCGGCGACGGTCAACGTGGCAAAGATACGGCGGCCTTCGGGAACCATGGACATGCCCTTGTAGACAATCTCGTGCGGCTTGTAAGGGGCCAGATCCTCACCATCCAACCGGACGTGCCCTTCGCCGGGTTTCATCACGCCGGTAATTGTGCGCAATGTGGTGGACTTCCCCGCGCCGTTTGCGCCGATCAGCGTGACGATTTCGCCCTTCTCGACGGTCAGCGAGATTCCCTTCAAGGCATGGATGTTGCCGTAATACGAATGAATGTTTTCGACTTCAAGCATTGGCATAGAAAATCCCTCCACTAGGCTACGGCAGCACTTTGTTGGGCGAGGCCACTTGCGGCGCCACGGCCCAGATATGCCTCGATCACGCGCGCGTCCTTTTGGATATCGGCTGGCGTCCCTTCGGCGATCTTCATGCCGAAGTCCAGCACGGTGATCAGTTCGGAAATCCCCATGACCACGCGCATCTGGTGTTCGATGAGCAGGATGGTGATGCCTAACTCATCGCGCAGTCGGCGGATGAAGTTCATCATCTCTTGCGTTTCGCTGGGGTTCATGCCCGCGGTCGGCTCATCGAGCAGGAGCAAATGGGGTTTGCTGGCCAGGGCGCGGGCGATCTCCAGGCGGCGTTGCTGCCCGTAGGGCAGGTTTTTTGCCATCAGGTCACCTTTGCCGGTCAGGCCGACAAATTGGAGCAGTCGTTTGGCCTCTTCTACGGCTTCACGCTCTTCTCGCATCGTGCGTGGATCGTGCAGAATAGCACCGATCAGATTGGACTTCAGGTGGGGATGCATTCCCACCAGGATATTTTCAACCGCTGTCATGTTCTGGAACAGGCGGATGTTTTGGTAAGTGCGGGCCACGCCCAGGTGCGTGACGCGGTCGGGAGAAAGGCCGGTGATATTTCTACCATCGAGCAAAATCTTGCCCTCTTCTGGTGTGTAAAATCCGGTCACGCAGTTGAAGAACGTAGTCTTGCCGGCTCCGTTGGGTCCAATAATACTGTGGATGCCCTGTTCCTTGACTTTCAGATCAATTTTACCCAATGCCTCCAACCCGCCAAAGCGCTTGGTGACTTTATTCGAAACTAGAATGGCCATGGCGTTATCTCCTGCCTTCAGGGGTCTTCATCGCAGGCTGGGGCTCTACGCCTGGTATTTCAGGTTGTTCTTCATGCAGTTCCAGTCTACGGCGTGCTTCGGGCACCAGACCTTCAGGTCGTATCAGCATCATGGCGACCAGCAATGCCCCATACACCAGGTAGCGGTATTCCGCGAATTCTCGCAGAATTTCGGGCAAGCCCATCAGGACCAGGCCGCCGACGATGACGCCAGGGATGCTGCCCATGCCGCCGATGATGATCAGCGACACCACGTTGATCGAGACCAGCAATTGGAAACTTTGTGGGTAAGCTGACGACAACTTGGCGGCAAAAAGGGTTCCGCCCAGGCCGGCGAAGAAGGCGCCGCTCATAAAAGCCAGCAGTTTGGTGGTCACGTGGTTGATGCCCATTGCCTTGGCCACGTCTTCGTCCTCGCGCAGAGCCATCCAGGA